>CBDUCC010000297.1:0-5125 GCA_965365555.1 uncultured Myxococcales bacterium
GGGGGCGCTGGGTGCTGGCGGCGGCGCGCTGTTGACGGCCGTGGCTGGCTGTCGAGAGACTCCGAGCAAGGATCCGGCGGTTCCTGCAGCGACTCCGGTGTCCGCGCCAGGTGTGCCTGAGTCTCCGCCTGCTGAGCCTCCGCTCCCTGATGGCAAGGACCTCGCCAACTTCATCAAGCACGGCGACAACCCGCTCACGCTCGAAACCCGTCGTGAGAAGCTCGGTACCAGCGTCCTTACCGCGACGAGCATCTTGTTCGTGCGTCAGAATCTGCCGCTCCCGCCACCGGAGCTCGTTGCCGACCGGGAAGGGTGGACGACCCGCGTCGAAGGGGTGAATCGCCCCCGGGAGATTGCCGTGAGTGAGCTCAAACGGCTCGGCATTGCCACCATCGCGACCGTACTCCAGTGCTCGGGCAATGGCCGGAAGTACTACGGGCACGATCCGAGCGGTTCTCGGTGGGGTGTGGGCGCTGCGGGCTGTGTGATCTGGAGCGGGGTTCCGCTTCGGGCAGTCGTCGATCACCTCGGCGGGGTCGAACCCGGCATGCACTACCTCACGACGACTGGCGGAGAGCCGCTCCCCGAAGGCGTCGAACGCGATCAAGTCGTCGTCGAACGTTCGATCCCGCTCGAGAAAGCCCTCGGCGATTGCTTGCTCGCCTGGGAGATGAATGGTGAGCCGATTCCGCGCTCGCACGGCGGACCGCTTCGGCTGATCGTCCCCGGGTACTTCGGGTGCAACCAGATCAAGTTCGTCAAGCGGCTTGCGTTCACCCAGGAGCAGGGATCAGCGAAGATTCAGCAGACCGGATATCGGATGCGACCGATCGGGGTCAAGGGCGCGCCGGACCAGCCGGCGATGTGGGAGATGCCGGTGAAGTCGTTCATCACGCTGCCGACCGAGCGGACGCCGGTCGTCGCGGGCAAGGTGCGGGTCACCGGCGTCGCCTTCGGTGGCGCAAAAGCGGTTGCGAAGGTCGAGGTGTCGACCGATGGGAAGCGCTGGCGGAAAGCTCGCTGGGTGGGGCCGGATCTCGGCCGGTATGCCTGGCGGGTCTTCGAGCTGGAGTTCGAACGAGAGCCCGGACCCGTCAAGCTCTACAGCCGTGCCACGAACGCAGCGGGGGAAGTGCAGCCCGAGCGCCGGAACGAAAACGAGCGTGGTTACGGCAACAACAGTTGGCGCGACATGGGCGTGACCGTACAGGTCTGCAACGCCGACGACGATATCTGCCTGACGCCGCCGCCGACCGAAGAGAGCGCGGTGCCGCGCGGACCGAAGCCGCCCGTGAAGCTCTCCGAAGCCGGCGAGCGCGGGCGCATGATCTTCCGCGAAACCGCGGCGCCTCCATGCTCGACCTGTCACACGCTGGCGGATGCCGAAGCCCTGGGAGCGGTCGGCCCGAACCTCGATGAGCTCGCCCGGAGCCCCGAGCAGGTCAAAGCCGCCGTGACGAACGGGGTCGGTGCAATGCCTCCGTTCAACAAGACGCTGACGGCCGAGCAGATCGAGGACGTCGCCCGGTACGTGTACGAAGCGACGCGCCGCGACTGAGTATTCCGTTGGCTCGAGCCTGGGAAGCAGGCGCGGCCGTTCCAACCCTGCTTGCAACCGTTCGACCCGCTGGTGTACACCTCGAATCTGGGTGTGCGGGCTTCGTGCAAAGGGTGAGGTGGTGGTTTCAATGCGAGCAGTATTCATTGTTCTGGCGCTGGCTTGCGTCTTGCCGGCCTGTAGTGGCTCCGACGAGGATTCGGATGCCACTTCGCTGATGGCCGGCGCCGCGAGCCGCAGCGTACTTCCGACGGTGGACGGTGCGCGGGAGTATCTAGACGATGCGCCCGGCTGGCCTTCACGCGAGGAGATCGATCCCAATGATCCTGGCGTCTTCATCGAGACTTGGGATCAAGGCCGAGTGGATGTGGGCAACGGCCGCTCCGACTCGGCCTGGGTCCACGACGACCTGCGCGCTACGGCGCTCGCACTTTCGCTCGGGGAGCAGCGCGTCATGCTGATCATGGCGGACACCTATTCCTATTTCTCTCCCGACATCGCGGTGATGCTGGAGCGCGTGCGAGCTCGTCTGCCGGAGGCCTGGGCGGAGGCGCCCATACTGGTTTCGGCGACTCATAACCATCATGGGCCGGATACGGCGTTCAACATCAACGACGAATGGTTCTCGCTGATGGCCGACGAGATCGCCGCGGCGGCCGAGGACGCGGTTGCGGCGATGCGGCCGGCTACCCTCTCTTCAGCCGTCGGCGATCATGGATACGGCGCCGACGACGTGCGGGACCCGGTGATCCGCAATACCCTGCTGAACGTGTTGGCCGTGGATGCCGTGGAGAGCGGAGATGCCATCGCCACGCTCGTCCAGTGGACCGGCCACCCCGAGTCCACGCTAGGCTGGGAGCCTCCCGCCGAGGCGGCGAATCTCGACGAAGCCTGCCCCATCAAGGGCTGGGAGGGTGACGAGTGCACCGCGGAGGGACGCTACCTAACCGCAGACTACCCGGGCGTCGTCCGCGAGCGGCTGCAAGCGATTCGTGGCGGGGAGGTGCTCTACTTCAACGGGCCGCTCGGAAGCCAGGTGGGCCCCGGAGCGGCGCCGACCTGGGTCGTGGACGAAGCCCATCCGGTCGGCGACGGACTGACGGTTCCCGAGGGCGCGGTGCCGCTCACGGAGTGCGAGGATCGAGACGCCTATCTTTGCCGGAGCTTCGCGAAGACCGAGTCGATCGGAACCGAGCTCACCAATGCTGTCGGCGCCGCGTTGGAGCAGTCCAAGCCCATGACCGTCAGTGAGTTGAGCGTAGAGGTCGAAAGCTTCTACACGCGGCTCACCAACATCGGCTTCCGGGTTCTGATCGCGGACGGTGACATCGGGTGGACGACACCGACGTTGTACAACTGCACCGGCAAGCCCTTCACCGATGACAACTGCGTCGAGGACGGCGGCGAAGTCATCGACGACCCCCTGCTGACACCCCTGTTTGACAGTCAGATTGCTGCAGGAGACGTGATCCCCTCGCAGATCGCCCACGTCGACTTCGGAGATGTGGGCATCCTGTTCATGCCCGGCGAGCTGCCACCAGAGCTCGTGCGCGGGCTCCCGGACGATTTCGAAACCGCACCGCCCGAGAAGTACTACCGCGAGCCGCATCTTCACGCCGTCGGAGCCGATTACCAGATCCCAGGCCACTTGCTCTCGCTGCTCGACGAGGAGGTGACGCTCACGGTAGGGCTCGGAGGCGACCAGATCGGCTACTTCGTTCCGGTGTCCGACTACCGACTCAAGTGCCTCGACCTGGTGGTCCTGTTCGCCGGGAGCACCTGCGCCGAGCTGCAAGCCCGCGGGACGATCGAAGGGGAGGATTGGATCAGCGGGGAGGTCTGCCAGAGGATCACCGATGACGAGTCCGCCCTCGAGGAGTTCGGAGACGATGCCGACGCGGTGAAATTGATCTGCCGCTACGGGCAAGCGCTCGGGCGCGAGCTCGGCGAGCCCGAGGGCCACTATGAAGAGACCAACGCAGCGGGTTGGGACATGGTGGACGACCTTTGGGAGGCCGCCAAACGAATGCTCGAGGACTGAGGCACCTGCCTCGCCGTCTCTAGACCCGAGCCGCTACGTACTCCACGGCTTCGCCAAGGGTGGCGACCTTTGCGTAGTCTTCCTCGGGAATCTCGACGCCCAGGGCTTTGTGAATCCCTTGAACCCAGCGAAGGATGTCCATCGAGTCGAGGTCCAGCTCGTCACGAAGGTCCATCTCGTCTTCGATCTCCTCGTCGGCGATCTCGGGGGCGACGTCGGTCAAACAGCGGAGAAGGGTGGTACGTATCGCTTCGGTAGTCATAGCGCCTCGGGCTCCTGTAGCAGCTGGGCAAGCGTGCTCAGAAAGCGCGCGCCCTGATGGCCGTTGCTCACTCGGTGGTCCGCACCCAACGTGACCCGCATGATCGGCCGTACGACGACCTCTCCACCGACGACCCAGGGACGCTCGAGCGTGGCCCCGCAACCGACGATGGCGACCTGCGGAGGGAAGATGATCGGTGTCACACCTTCCACCCCTCGCTCACCGAGTGAGGTCAGCGTGATCGTTGCGGAGGTCATCTCGGAGCTTCGAAGGGTTCCGGCGCGCGCGCGTGCGACGAGATCGGTCATGCGGGCCATCAGCTCGCCGACGGTTCCTTCGTCCGTGTTCCGAAGTGCCGGCGCGACGAGTCCCCCGCCGCGAAGCGAGACGGCGAGGCCTACGTGGATGTCTTCGCTCGGGACCGCTCGGCCGCCGTCCCAGGGCGCATTCAGTGCTTTGTGCTTCTTCAGCGCGCGCGCGACCGCCCGCAGGACTAGAACGCCGGACACGAGCCGCTCGCCAACCCCCAGGGAGGCGTTCCGTTCCCGTAGCCAGGAATGCGCCCGGCCCATGTCGATGCTGTGCTCGACGTAGTAGTGCGGAATCTCGTCATTGGCCCGCGTCATGGCCGCCGCGATCGCCCGCTGCATCCGCGCGGCTGTGGATCCCGGCGTCGCTGCTCGGCGGGGCTTGGCCTGCCTCAGGTCGCTCGCTTGAATCGCCCCCGCTGGTCCCGTGCCTCGTAGACCTGAGATATCGATTCCACGCTCGGCGGCGAGCCGTCGCGCAAAGGGCGAGATTCGAATCCGGTCATCGGGCGCTGGCGGAGCCTCGGGTGCTGGCGCGGCCGGTGTTTGGGTCGCCGCGTGCAGGTCGTCGAGTGTGATCCTTCCGTGTTGCCCAGTGCCCTGGACCTCCGCGAGTGACAGGTCGAGCTCGTGGGCCTTTCGGCGAATCGCTGGTGACGCCTTGGGGCCATCGAGCGGCACCTCAGAAGCACCATGAGAAAGGACAAGGCCTTCCTCTGCGACCGGCGCCCGATCCGTCTCGGCTGAAGTGTGCGCATCCGCACACGCGCTGATCTCGGCCATTGCGGTCCCCACCGGAACTCGCTGTCCTTCGTTTGCCAGAAGCTTCCGCACCCGGCCCGTTTCGAAGACCTCGATCTCGATGACGCCCTTGTCGGTCTCGACCTCGGCGATGATGTCTCCTTGCTGGACGGTGTCTCCGACGGCGACCCGCCACTTCGTGAGGGTACCGGCGG
>CBDUCC010000298.1:0-5124 GCA_965365555.1 uncultured Myxococcales bacterium
GACGCCGACCGGGCCGAAACCAGGCAGGCGATGAGCACGAAGGGCGCGAGCGAGCGCCAGTGTAGACGGGTGGTCCCCATTCGAAATCCCGCCTCTCAGGATAGACAAAATCCCGCGGGACAACGAATCAGCCGCCGGTACGGATGGCCTGCTGATAGCCCTTGCGGTCCAAATTCATCAGCATCTGCCGCATTTCGTCGGGCTCCGGAGAACGGATCTCGGCGATTTCCCGATCGATGGCCCCATGGGCGACGAGATGAAGAAGCGACTGGTTCATCGTCTGCATCCCCGACGTGCCCTGACCGGTCTGCATGATGCCGTACATCTGATGAACCTTGTCCTCGCGAATGAGGTTGCGAATCGCTGCGTTCGGAACGAGGGCTTCACAGGCCATCGCTCGGCCGGGCCCATCGCAGCGCGGCAGGAGCATCTGACTCAAGACCCCTTGCAAGACGAACGAAAGCTGGGCGCGGATCTGGCTCTGTTGCCCGGAGGGGAAGACGTCGATGATACGGTTGATCGACTGGGCTGCCGTATTGGTGTGAAGGGTGGCGAATACGAGGTGGCCCGTTTCAGAAATTGTCAGTGCGGCTTCGATGGTTTCCAGGTCTCGCATCTCACCAATGAGCACCACGTCTGGGTCCTGGCGCAGCACGTACTTGAGGGCGTCCTTGAAGCCTGTCGTGTCCGCGCCGACCTCGCGTTGGTTCACGATGCAGAGCTTGTTCGCGTGAAGGAACTCGATCGGGTCCTCGACGGTCACGATGTGGTGACGTTCCTCGCGGTTGATCTTGTCGATCATCGAAGCGAGAGTCGTCGACTTGCCCGAGCCGGTCGGTCCCGTGACGAGCACCAGGCCGCGTGGCCGCGCGCAGAGCTCTTCGACCACGGGCGGCACTCCGAGTTGAGAGAGATCCCGAATCTCGAACGGGATCGCACGGAACGCCCCAGTCACCGCGCCCCGCTGAAGGAAAACGTTGGCTCGAAAGCGCGAGAGTGATTTGACGCCGAACGAGAAGTCGATCTCGTGGCCCTTCTCGAACCGAAGGCGCTGATCCTCGGTCATCACTTCGTAGCAGAGGGCTTTGCTCTCTCTCGGCTTGAGCGGTGCCGTACGCAGTGGCACCAGTGAGCCATCGATTCGCAGTTGGGGCGGTGACCCCGTCGTGATGTGCAAGTCGGAAGCGCCGCGCTCGACCATGAGCCGCAGCAGTTGCCGGAGCGTGAGTGACGGGGCTTCCTGTGGTGCAGCCATGCGTCCAGCATACCAGAGCACCCGCCGAGATGCCTAAACGCTGCGCTGCGCCCAGGGGCCGCGTCGGAGCCAATCCTGCCGCCGATATCGTGACGCGACGATTCGTGCGACCGATGTTGCGGCCAGGAAAGCGCCTTCGAATCCGAGCCCCGGCGCCACCTGGTCGTTGCAAAGAAACACACCTCGGGCAGGGGTCCGTGTGGGAAGGCCACACACGCCCAGCGCCCGGCGCGTCGGAAAGTCGTACACGCGTCGCATCGTGGACGGACCGCGTGTCCAGGGCTCGGTGCTCGCGATTTCCCCGACCCCGCGAAGCCGCTGCGGAGGGAGTCCGTCGTGTGGGCTGTCGATCCAGACCGCATGCGCGTCCACGAAGGGCATCAGTTCGCGAATCGCAGCCATGGCGTCTTGGCGGACGAAATGGAGCGGTGACGTCGCGGTGTCCACGCGGTGCTCGTCGACCAGCGTCGTCGCCGTGATGAGCGTCCGGTCGAAGCCGACAGGTTCGGCGCGGAGGAGGAACGACCGTTCCGGGCTTCGAGGTTCGGGGCAGTAGAGCGCCACGGGCGCGAGAGCCTCGGGCACCCCTGCGTCGTCGACCAGCAGCTGAACAGAACACCGATAGGCGCGCGAACGCGGTTCTCCGGCTCGCTCGAACAGAGCACTCAAGGGCTCACGGTCGGGGAGGAGTCGGGCGAGCTCGCCAACGGACGTACCGTGTACCACGTGCGTGCATCCGATCTCTTCGCCGGTCCGTGCCAGCCCAATGGTGTGGCCGTCGGGGCGTGCGGGCAGGATCGCTACGGCCGCTTCGCTCGGACGCACCACGCCACCCCAAGAGCGAATCCGGGAGAGCAGTGCATCACGAAACCACGTCCAACCACCGCTCAACGAGCCAACGCCTCGAAGCATCTGCGCATGGAGTCGGGCTCGCGTGGCATCGGAGTGCTGTGCTCCGAGTAGCCCCGAGAAGTGGGGCAGCGCCGCTTCGAAACCTGAGCGCAACGGATGACGATTCGGCAGCTGCTTCCAGGACGTCCAGCCCGTGCCTCGGCGGTCATATCGGAGGGCTGCCGCAGCGAACGAGAATCGACGCCGTTCGAGGAAGGTCTCTGGCGGCCAGCAGAGGTGCCGGCCGAGCATCGAGTCCAGCTCTTCATCGACCTCGCCAAGGGTGCGCGCAATGTCGGCCGCCTGGCGGGTGACGTCCGGCGCCTCCCTCTCGACCTCCGCGGCCCAACGCTCCGGGTCTGCGAACAGTCGAAGTCGGTGCCGAGGGAGTAGTAGCTGGAAGCCCGCGGGAGCCTGGATGATCCGCTGGCGAACGTCTTGCAGGAATGCGAGAAGCTCGAGCGTGCTCTGAACGACCGTGCTCTGGATGCCGGTGAGCGGAAACGGGTAAGTTTCGACCTGGACTCCATCGATCATGTACGAGGGTGGGGCGACTCCTTGGCCCAGTACCAGCACCCGCAGCCCCTCGCGACCGAGCAACGCTCCGCAGAGCAGTGGCTCGAGATCCGTGCCCAGGATGACGACGTCGTAAAAGCTGCTTGGCACGGGCCTAGAGGTCGGGCGCGACCAGCGCCCGCTCGGGGTCTCCGGGGGCGGCGGTCACCTTCAACGGATCGAGCGTGATCGCACCCAGCGCAATCTGATGAATCACTCGCGGAAGCAGTCGATGCTCTTGCACCTGAATCCGAGCGTGTAGCGAATCTGCTGTGTCGTCGGGCAGCACCGGCACTGCCGCCTGCGCGATGATCGGGCCGGTGTCGACCCCCGAGTCGACGACGTGCACCGTGCATCCGCTCAATCGAACGCCGCCGTCGATCGCATCCTGTGCTCCGGCATGGCCCGGGAACGAGGGCAGCAGCGCGGGATGAACGTTGATGAGGCGTCCAGGGAAAGCCTCCAACAGCGGAGGCCCCAGAACTCTCATGAAGCCCGCCAACACCACGAGCTGCGGTCGGAAAGACACGACCTGTGCCGCCAGCCTCTGATTCCAGAGGTCGCGGTCGTCGCCCTTTCGCAGTGGCACCACCGAAGTGGTGATTCCGCGCTTCTCTGCGTAGTCGAGCGCGGCCGCTTTTCTCCGATCGGAAATGACGGCGACGATCCTCGCGCCGCAGGTACCCGCGTCGATCGCATCGCAGATCGCTCTCAGATTCGACCCGCGACCAGAAACGAGTACCGCTACGTCCATGCCACTAGCCCGAGAACGAGACGCCTTCGCCTTCCGTCACTTCGCCGATCACGAATGCTTGCTCACCGGCTGTGCGGAGCGCGTCGATGACAGCGCCGCTGGTCTGAGAATCGACGATGATCGTGAACCCCACGCCCATGTTGAACGTTCGGTGCATTTCAGCGTCTGCGACTCCGCCACGGTCTTGGATGAGCGAGAAGAGGGGATCGGGTGTCCAGGTGGCTCGGTCGATCGAGATGCCGAGGCCCTCCGGGAGGACTCTTGGCAGATTCTCGGGGAGCCCTCCACCCGTGATGTGGCACATTGCGTGCACCTCATGCTCGAGTGCGACGCTGGCGGCGTCGACGTAGATCCGCGTCGGCCGGAGGAGCGCATCCCCGAGTGTCGACGCCTCGAACGAGTCGTTGAGCGAGCAGGGCTGTTCACCTCCGAAGAGAGCCCGCCGCGCCAAAGAGAACCCGTTCGAGTGCAGTCCGGACGAGGCGAGCCCAATCACCTGGTCCCCGACGCGAACGGCGGTGCCATCGAGGATCCGCTTGCGTCCGACGACGCCTACGGCGAAGCCGGCGAGGTCGTATTCCCCCGATGCGTAGAAGCCAGGCAGCTCGGCGGTCTCGCCTCCAAGCAGGGCGCATCGCGACTGCCGGCAGCCTTCAGCGATCCCGCGAACGACGGCTTCGCCTTGGTCGACGTCGAGCCTCGAGGTCGCGAAGTAGTCGAGGAAGAACAGCGGGCGTGCGCCCACGGTGATGATGTCGTTCACACACATCGCGACCAGATCGATCCCGATCGTGTCGTGCCGTCCGAGCTCGAACGCGAGCTTGAGCTTCGTACCGACGCCGTCCGTGCCCGATACGAGAATCGGGTCGTCGATGTCGTCCGGAATCGCACAGAGTCCGGCGAAGCCGCCGAGGCCGCCGAGCACGTGCTCGGACCGAGTCGATTTAGCGAGTGGCTTGATGCGCTGGACGAGCTCGTCTCCCGCCTCGATGTCGACACCCGCCTCGCGATAGGTCAGCCCCGCCATGCGCGGGAAGCTAGGCGATCGCTCGGAGGCGGTCAACGAGCGGAGCATCGTTGACGGAGGTTCGGCCGTCGCGTAAACCCGCGAGCATTCCGCGTGGGGCGAACAGATGGAAACGGGGGGTCTTTGGGGCAGTCCTGCTCATGGCTGCCTGTCAGTCGGGCTCGTCCGAACGACCCGAACAGCCGCTCGTGGAGGCCCAGTCCGAGCTCACGGCGCGAGGCCAGAGCCAGGTCCCCACGGCTCGACTCACCGGTGTTGCCGTCTATGCGGGCACCGGCGATGAAGCCGCTGGCGCTCGCGTCGTTCTGAGCTTCGAGGGCGCACCCCTTTTCGAGCACCAGGAACTGCCTGCGGAGGGAATCCTTCCGCCCCGCATTGCCGTTCGTCTCGAGAACACGGAGTGGCGAGACGACGTGCCTGTATCTCAGTCGGTGCGGCGGGGCGGCCTCGAGCGGGTCCGGCTCGCGCGGCCCGATCCTCGGGTCGTGCTCGATCTGCACCCCGGCGCGCGCGGTCGCATCTTCTACCTGACCGACCCGTATCGCATCGTGATCGATGTGAGCCGAAGCACTCGCTCGGACGCGTCCCGTCGCCCTCTCGTCGTTCTCGATCCCGGACACGGAGGGTCTGAGCCCGGGGCCG
>CBDUCC010000299.1:0-5090 GCA_965365555.1 uncultured Myxococcales bacterium
ATACTTCGGGAGGTCCTCCGGGAGGAACCACTGATCTCCCCAGATGCTCGCCCCGCCGTCGATGTAGAAAGTCTGACCGGCGACGAAGTCCGCATAACGCGACGCGAGGTAGGTGATCAGATGGGACACTTCCTCGGCCGTCCCGAGGCGCTTGAGCGGGTTCGACTTTTCTGCGTTGTCGAGAAGCTCCGGCGGGTACTGCTTGGTCCCCGTCGTGACGATCACACCCGGCGCCACCGCATTGACCCGAATTCCGTGCACCGCCCACTCGACGGCTAGCGTCTTCGTCATGTTGTCGACGCCCGCGCGCGCCGCCCCGGTGTGCACCATCCCGGGAAACCCCCGAATGATCTGCGCGATCACATTGACGATACGACCACGCTTCTGAGGAATCATCGCCTTGGTCGCTACCGCGTGGGTCATGGTCCAGGTGCCTACGAGGTTGTTTCGGACCACTGCCGCAAAGCCCTTCGGCGAAAGGGCTTCGGCCGTTGTCGGGAACTGGCCTCCGGCGTTGTTGATCAAAACGTCGATCCGCTCGAATCGCTCCAACACCGCATCGACGTAGGCGTCGATCGCCTCTGGCTCCCGAATGTCGCAGGGTGCGCCGAATGCCTCGATACCGAGCGACTCGAGCTCCTTCACCGCTGCCTCGAGCGGAGCTGGGCGGCGGCCGCAAATCGCGATCTTGGCGCCGAGACGGCCCATCTCCATCCCCGAAACCAGGCCGATTCCCGTCCCGCCGCCCGTGATGAGAACGACCTCGCCGTCGAACAAACCATCGGCGTAAAGCTGATCCATGCCCGGCTCATACCACGAGTGGACGGATCCGACGAAGCCGGGATCAGACCGCTGCAATCGAGGCGCCGCTGCTTGTGACGCGTTCGACCAGCTCGCGGAGATCCTCGGCGAAGAACGGTTTCGCGAGGGTAGCCTCCACCCCGAGACGCCGTCCTATCTCGTTTCGCGCACTGCTTGCGCTCAACAGGATGACCGGGACCGGCTGCTGCCTCCAATGGCGACGAAACTCTCGGATGAACATCTCCCCATCTTCGACCGGGAGCATGAGATCGACGATCATCAGTCCCGGGACCTCGACTCTGCACTGAGCGAGCGCAGACTGGACGTCCCCTGCCACGATGACCTCGTACCCGTCCTGCTCGAGGAGCACTTTCAGCATCCGACGTAGCGAAGGGTCGTCATCGAGGACGAGGATGGAAGTCTTCGCGGCCACGAGCTTCATCGTAACAGGATGATCCTGCTTCGCGAATATACGGCGACTGCCTACATCGGAGCTGCTAGGCTCACCTCGCATGAAGCTTCGCGATCGCTGTGCCGTATACTCGGTGGTGCTCTCGGCCTTCGCGCAGCTCGGATGCTCCGGAGCGGCGGTCCCGTCTGCACCGGTCGATGCCGTCGACCCTCTCGATCTGTATCCGCTCGCTCTCGACAACGCCTGGTCGTACGATGTCGACACCGGCGACCCTCCTACGACGCTTGGCATTACTCGGGTGCAGTCGGTCGATGGCGACCGCGTCGAGGTGCGAACCGGGGATACCGTCGTCCGATACGAGCTCAGTCCGGACGGCATTCGCGTTCCGCCCGAGAACGTCTGGCTCGTCCGCGGTCCGCTACGTGTCGGCGCAACCTGGCCCGCCCCAGGCGGGAGGACGGCGACCGTCATCGCCCTCGACCTGAGCGCGGAGACCGGAGCTGGGACGTTCGGAGATTGTGTCGAGATCAACGAGCACGGGGGACGGCTCGATCTGGAGGTTCGAACGATCTACTGCGCCGGGGTCGGCCCGGTCGTCGTCGCGTCCACCATGCGCTCGAACGTCAGCGAGCGAAGCGTCACCGTCACGGCGACGCTTCGCGGTTACCGGATCCATCCTCGCTAGCGCCTGGTTCGGGCCCGCTGTCGACCTCGAGGTAGTAGGTTCGAAGCTCCACGACCATGGACAGTGAGCCGTCGGCGAGGAATACCTGGCGCCATTGTCGTCCCGCATCGTCGGTGACCTCGAGAAGGTGTCGTGTGCCGGGAGTGACGCCAAATCGCCGGTTGTTGATCTCGCGTCCATCGAGAAGGACCTCGGCACCTTCGGGGACGCCAAGCAGCTCGACCGTGGCGAGCGCAGAGCCGTCGGCGGCATCCGTGACGCTCTTCGTGGTCATCGGACCCTTGTCGAGCAGCGCCCAAACGATGGCCGCCAGGACGGCGCCGACGGAGAGTGCCATCATCCACCGGCTGTCCAGCACGTGGCCGACCGCCTTCAGTGGTTTCGGTTCGTCGGCTTTCGGGGGCTTGGCCATGGAGTCTCCACGACGCGACGTCATCGAATGCGCCACAATCGCATTGCCATTGTAGGACGCTCCCCCATGTTTCGTCACGTTCCAAGGTTGGAGTCACGATGACGGCAGCGATTCTCGAAGCGCGGGGGCTCACGAAGCGATACGGCGAGCGGACCGTGGTCGACCGTCTCGATCTGGCGTGCAGGCGGGGAACGGTGCTTGGCCTGCTCGGCGCGAATGGCGCCGGGAAAACCACGACCTTGAGAATGCTCTACGGGTTCGTTCCGCCCGATGCGGGTTCTATCTACTACGACGGCAGGAGCTTCGGCGAGAACCGCGCCAGCGCCAAGCGATCGATCGGCGTCTGCACCCAAGACGACTCCCTCGACTACGACTTCACGGTCGAGCAGAATCTGCAGATCTACGCGAGCTATTTCCGGCCGAAGGTACCGAATCTCACCTCGCGTATTCACGATCTTCTCGAGCGTTTCGACCTCGCGCGATACGCCGAGTCTTCGCCACACGTGCTCTCGGGCGGGTACGTTCGTCGCCTGCTGATCGCGCGCTCGATCGTCCACGACCCGAGTGTGCTCTTCCTGGACGAGCCAACGACCGGCCTCGATCCGAGCGCGCGTCTCGACGTTTGGGAGCTGATCGACAGCCTCCGCGCCGAAGGCCTCGCCGTCGTGCTCACGAGCCACTACATGGACGAGGCTGAGCGACTCAGCGACGAGTTGCTCGTCATTCACGAGGGACGCAGCGTCGCGCACGGAGAGCCGCATCAGGTGATCGACAGCGTCCTCGGGGATCACGTGATCATCGTTCCGAAGGGCGAACCGGCGCGCGAAGAGATCGCCGCCTGGCTTCGTTCGCGGGGTGCGCACGAAGTCGCGACCGTTCTTGGCGAGCTTCGTGTTCCGGTCAGCAAAGAAGACCTCGCCGCACTGACGAATCGTTTTACCGAAGCCACCTGGCAGGTTCGAACCCCGAATCTCGACGACCTGTTCATTGCGCTCGCGCGACGCAACGGTAGGTTCTAGTGAGTGCCGTCCGCTCACTCACCGCCGTTGCAGACTGGCGCTCGTGGGCGGTATTTCGCCGGAACGCGCTGGTATTCATACGCAACTGGCGCACCGCCATCATTCCTCCGGCGATGGAGCCCGTCATCTTCTTCGTGGCGTTCGGTGTCGGATTCAGCGGGTTCATCGAAGGCCTCGACTATCGGGGGGTCGAGATCAACTATGCGACGTACGTGGCCGCCGGTCTTATCGCCTACACGGGCTTCGGGACTCCTTACTACGAGGCGCTGTATTCAGCCTACGTCCGGATGTTCTATCAGAAGACCTGGGACGGGCTTCTGGCCACCCAAGTGGAGTTACCGAGCGTGGTCTGGGGCGAGATCCTCTGGGGTGCGGTACGAGGAATGGTCAACATCTCCATCGTGTCCTTGGTCATCGGCCTGTTCGATTGGATTGGGATCGTCGACATCCAACCGGTATATCTGTTCGTCATGCCTCTGCTCGGCTTCGTAGCGGGCTGTGCGTTCGCGTCGTTCGCGCTCATCTTCACGGCGATCGTTCCGGCGATCGATCACATGAACTATCCCGTCTTCTTGATCGGTTGGCCGCTCAGCTTGGTGAGCAACACCTTCTTTCCGATCGACCCCGAGAACGCTGTTCTTCGCGGGCTGATGCAGCTGAACCCGGTCTACCATCTGGCTGAGGCGGCGCGTGGCCTGATGGTGCTTGGGGACCCCGGTCCGCACCTCCTCGGGCTGCTCGGATCGAGTCTCCTCTTTCTGGCTCCGTGCACCCTGTTGGCGGTGCGGTTGACCCGTCGTCGAGTGCTCGGAGAGTGATGCGCGGAGCGGCGAAATTCGGCTTTCAGATCAATGGGTTAGCGGCTGATTCAGTCCTTGCATCGCCCCCCCTTCAAGGCTAGAAGGAGAACCATGGCTGATGCCCCCGCGGCGGAACCGAGCACAGCGGCTCCGGGCTACGATCAAAGCGCGATTCAGGTGCTCGAAGGGCTCGAGGCGGTTCGCAAACGTCCGGGCATGTACATCGGCGATCCGCACGACGGCACAGGTCTCCACCACCTGGTCTGGGAAGTCGTCGACAATGCGGTCGACGAGCACCTCGCCGGGCATTGCGACGGCGTCCAAGTGACGGTCCATTCCGAAGGTTCGATCACCGTCGTCGACAATGGACGTGGGATTCCCGTCGGCATGCACGACAAGGGCGTCAGTGCGGCCGAGGTCGTGATGACTCAGCTCCACGCCGGCGGCAAGTTCAACAGCGAGAGCTACTCGGTATCTGCGGGTCTTCACGGAGTCGGCGTCAGCGCGGTCAATGCGGTGAGCGAGTGGCTCAAGATGGAGATTCGCCGCGAGGGGAAGCTCTGGTTCCAGGAGTACGCTCGGGGCGTTCCGAAGTCGCCGATCGAAGCGATCGGCAGCAGCAAGAAGACCGGCACGAAAGTCACGTTCAAGCCGGACACCGAAATCTTCACCATGACGGACTTCAGCTTCGAGGTCCTCAACAACCGGCTTCGAGAGATCTCGTTCCTCAATGCCGGGCTCGAGGTCACGCTCGACGACGAGCGAGGCGAAGGCAAGAAGGTCACGCACAAGTTTGAGGGCGGAATCCGTGAGTTCGTCGAGGCTCTCAACAAGAAGAAGACTCCGCTGCACGACGATGTGATCTACCTCCATGCCGTGAAGGATGGCGTCGACATCGAGATCGCGATGCAGTGGAGCGACTCCTACAACGAGTCGATTTTTCCCTACACGAACAACGTCT
>CBDUCC010000300.1:0-5076 GCA_965365555.1 uncultured Myxococcales bacterium
GCGCTCGAGTGGCTCGAGGTCGAGTCCTCGAAACGAAATCCGCAGACACAAGACATCGCCCCGTGGATGGAGACGTCACAAGTCGGGTCCGTACCCGTACCCGTGTTGAGCTCGATGCACCCGCCCGCACACTTGAGCAGCCATCACCCTCCCGGGAAGATCCTCGGCTCGCTGGCGCCGCGCCCAACACCGGCGGAACCGAGGATTCCCGAAGGAGCACTGGCGCAGCCACGACATCGCTGGCTGCAGATCGCACTTCTGCTACTTCTCCTCGGAGCACTCGTGTCGTTGGCTTCATGGCAGAAGGCGAATCGGAACGACCCCGCAATCCCCGATTCCGAGCTCCACCCGGAGACGTTCGATGGCCAATAGGCCGAAGCTCACACCTACCGACGAAGAGCTGATGGACGCCTACGTCGACGGGGATGACGCGGCGTTTCGATCGCTGTTCGAGCGGTACGCACCGATCCTGCTTCGACTGACGCGCCGGCATCTCCGCGACGAGGAGTTGGCCCAAGAGATCGTTCAGCAGACCTTCTTCCGCCTCCACGGCGCGCGCAACGACTTCCGGCGCGGTTCGAAGCTTCGACCCTGGGTCATGACGATCGCGATGAACCTCGTACGCGAACACTGGCGACGTAAGAAGCGACGGAAGGTAAGCGATCTCGAGGTCGACACCCAGGCCGCACCCGAGGCGGAGTTCATGCCGATCGAGCTTCGTCAGCGCTCTGCGCTGCTCCACGGAGCCCTCGAGAAGCTCCCGGTGAGCCAGCGAGAGGTAGTCGAGCTCCACTGGTTCCAGGAGCGTCCGTACGCCGAGGTAGCCGAAATTGTAGGGACTTCCGAGGGTGCGGTAAGAGTTCGAGCGCACCGCGCCTACACAACTTTGAAACAATTGTTGGTTTCGGAAATACGTGGTGATGAATGACGAGTGCCAGCGACAGACCCGATGCCGGTCTCGGCGAGCGACTGCGCGAGCTCGACGCAGTCGAGGTTCCGCCCGGCGACGCCCTGATGGAGCACATGTTCGACGACGTGAAGTCACGCTGCGAGCGAAGCGACCGTACACTCGCCGGATTTCTGCGGAGCCGATCGACGGCCGCTCGCCGCGCCCTGGTTCTTGCCGTCTTCGGCACGCTCGGACTGGTCGGCTGGTTTGCCTTTCCGCTCATCGGCGCCGAAGGGCGATCGGTGCAATGGACCGCGAGCCTGGTTGCATTCTGCGTCTTGCTGGTCCTGGCGATCTTCATGGTGACCCGGCCGGTGCACTTGCCCGCCCTTCCCCGTTGGCAGTCGATCTGCCTTGCAGGCGTGGCCGTCGGCGCGACCGTCATCGCCGCCTTCTGGCCCATCCCCGCCGCGTTGGCCGCCTCGACCCACGACCACGCGGGCGGCTTCATGGCAGGCGCCTGCATGGGCGTCGGTTTGCTACTCGGTGTTCCCGTCTATGCCCTGCTCCGCCTGGTCGACCGTGGCAACGCGCTCGGAAATCTGGTGGCAGCAGCCGCAGCCGGTGTGGCCGGGAACTTCGTCTTGAAGGCGCACTGTTCGATCGCAGGCACTTCACACGAGCTTCTGGGTCACGCTTCGGTCGCCCTGATCTTCGTCCTCGGTTTGGGGTTGGTTCATCGATGGATTCCGTCTAAATAGACGGGAATGACGGAAGAGCTGCGCCGAAGCTTCGAGGAGCAGGGCATTCGCAAGGTCAAGGTCGGCGGCTTCGACGTCGACGGAGTCCTTCGCGGCAAGTACATCAGTCTCGAGAAATTCTGGTCGGCGCTCGAGAAAGGTTTCGGTTTCTGTGACGTGATTTTCGGCTGGGACGTCTCGGACCAGCTCTACGACAACGCCACGGTAACAGGCTGGAGCACGGGTTACCCCGACGCGCTCGCTCGCATCGACACGGATACGTTTCGCGTGCTGCCCGATGCACCGGACACGGCCCA
This sequence comes from uncultured Myxococcales bacterium, assembly GCA_965365555.1. Lineage (GTDB taxonomy): Bacteria > Myxococcota_A > Polyangia > Polyangiales > Houyiibacteriaceae > SG8-38. Next base: position 1,947 of record CBDUCC010000300.1, read on the forward strand.
CTTTCTCGTAGATTTCCACACGCAGGATGGAGCGCCGCATCCGGCCTGTCCCCGAAACCTCTTGAAGTCCGTCCGGCAGCGCGCCGCCGACGCAGGCTTCGTCAGCCGTTTCTCCGCGGAGTTCGAGTTCTGGGTCTTTCAGGAGACCCCGGATTCGCTCCACCGCAAAGGCTTCCGCGAGCTCGATCCGCTGAGCCCCGGCATGTTCGGATACTCCTGGCTTCGCCAGGGTCAGCATCAAGTGCTGGTCGACGACATCCTCGATACTTGCGCGGCGTACGACATCGAGATCGAGGGCATCCACACCGAGACGGGCCCGGGCGTCTGGGAGGCGGCCATCCGCTACGACGACGTGTTGGAAGCGGCCGACAAGGCGGCCCTCTTCAAGACGACCGTGAAGCACATCTGCGCGCGCCACGACCTCAGCGCGACGTTCATGGCGAAGTGGAGTCCGGACCTCCCAGGCTCGAGCGGTCACATTCACCAAAGCCTCTGGGATGCGAGCGGACAGACCAACCTCTTTGCGGCGGCGGCTACGGATCGCCTGAGCGAGACCGGGCTTCACTACCTGGGTGGCCTCGTGACGCTGGCGCCCGAGCTGACCGCGCTCTACTCGCCCTTCATCAATAGCTACAAACGCTACGTGCCCGGACTCTGGGCGCCACTCAACGCCTCCTGGGGCGTCGAGAATCGCACCTGCGGCTCGCGGGTGATCCTGGGCCCTGGCCAGAGCGCTGCGCGAATCGAGCTTCGGCAAACTGCCGCGGACATCAATCCCTACGTCGCGATGGCTGCGTGCCTCGGCTCTGGCCTCTACGGGATCGAAAACGAGATCGCTCCGCCGCCCGAGAGCACTGGAGATGCGACGGCTGCCGGCGATCCGTCGCTTGCGCTTCCGCTCACCCTGGAAGCCGCGGTCGATGTGCTACGCAGAAGTGAAGCGGCCCATTCGGTGCTCGGACAGGCGTTCGTCGACCACTACGTCCGCACTCGAGACTGGGAGTGCCGGGAGTACAATCGTTCGGTGAGTGAGTGGGAGCTCCGCCGCTACTTCGAGGCTGTGTAGAGGAAAGTATGCTGAAACGCTTTTTGTCCGAACGCCCTCTTCGTCTCCCTCATTTGAAGCCCTACGTACCGCGCCCGAGCGATCCGTCGATCTTCTGGTTCAATAGCGAGCGCGAAGACATCGTCTCCGATGTCGTCAGCCGGATCTGCGGAGCACTCGAAGACGACCGACAAGGTTTGGAGCTCGCGCTGAACGATGCTGCATTCCACGAGATTCGGAGGCTCGAGAAGCAACGTGACGAAGAGGCTCGAGATCGCCTCGGATACTGGCGATCGATGATTCGGCGCATCGGGAAGATGGACGACGCAGAGCAGCGACGGGTGCTGCACACGATCGTGACGAACATGGCTCGCGACGTCGCCGGGAATTTCGACCCGAGGGTCTATCGTTTCGCGCGCCAGGCCGTTCCACGCCTGATTGGCGGCGTCATGGAGCCGAGACAGCTCTCGAAGGACTTGATGGCGCCCGCGGCGTCGGCCCTCGACCGGGTGCTCAAGGTCCAGGGCGATCTCGAGCACCTGCAGGACTTGCAGAGTCGCGGGAGCTTGGTATTCGTCCCAACCCATTCGTCGAACCTCGATTCGATCGTACTGGCGCAGGCGCTCGAAACCGCGGGGCTTCCGCCAGCCATCTACGGTGCTGGTAAGAACCTGTTCACGAATCCCATCATCAGCTTCTTCATGCACAACCTCGGTGCGTACCGAGTCGATCGCCGAATCCGGGTGAGCTTATATAAGGACGTATTGAAGCTCTACTCACAGGTCATGGTCGAGCGTGGCTATCATTCCCTGTTTTTTCCAGGCGGAACACGCAGTCGCTCGGGCATGATCGAGCGCCACCTCAAGCTCGGCCTGCTCGGCTCTGCAGTCGAGGCATTCACGACCAACCAAATCCGACGAATCGACCGCCCCGTCTGGTTCGTACCCACGACGATCAACTACGCGCTCGTGCTCGAAGCGGAGACCCTGATCCATGACTGGCTCACCGAGGAGGGCCAAGCTCGATACATCATCGAGGACGATGAGTTCTCTCGGATCGATCGCTGGTTTGCCTTCTTTCGCAAAGTCGTGGGCATGCGCGGCGCGTGCACCATTCGCTTCGGAGAGCCCATCGACCCGTTCGGAAACGCCGTGAACGCAGACGGCCAGTCAGTGACCCCGACGGGTCGCGTCATCGATCCGGGCGGCTATGTAGAACATCGCGGAAAGCCGGTCGCCGATGCCGCGCGCGACGCCGCCTACACCCGCGAGCTTGGCGAAGTCCTCGCGCAGCGCTACGAGCAAGACACGGTTCTGATGAGCACCCAGGTCGTAGCGCACGTGTTGTTTCGGGAGTTGGTACGGGCGACGCCGGGGATGGACCTGTTCGCGCGCCTGCGGCTCAGAAGAGAGATCAGCCTCGAGCAAGAGGACGTTTGCAGCACCTTGGCCGTGGTGCAGGAGAGGCTCGCCGCCCTCGAACGGAACGGCCGCGTGCGTCTGAGCGAAATCGTCGCGAAGGATGAGCCCGCCCAGCTCCTCAAGCGAGCCTTGACGTTCTGGAACGGCTATCACGATTCGGTGGCCGCGAGCCTCGAAGGCACCCGCGTCGTCCTTGGCGATCCGTCTCTTCTGCTCTACTACCAGAACCGTCTCGTATCCTTTGCGGAAGACATTGCGGAACCGAGCCAGATGGAAGCGGCATGTGAGATTCAGAACCTAGGAGCTCATCGATGACGCTCCGTGTCGGAGTTCTGGGCGCCGGCGATTTCGGCCGAGCCATCGCGCTCGCCGCCGCGCGCCATGGTCACGAGGTAGCGTTGTGGAGTCGGAGCCCACGCGACCTGCAGGCTTCCATTCGAACCTCCACCGACATCGAGGTGCTGCGAGACTGCGAACTGATTTTCCTGGCGGTCCCGGCACGGCACGCAGTGGAGGCGGCGGATGCCCTTGGCGAGGTCATCGACGGTCGTCACCTCATCGTGCACGTGAGTCGGGGTTTGGTCGGCGCCGAGCTGAAGACGATCACCGAGGTGGTGCGGGAGCGGACAGTCTTGCGGCGGAGCGGGGCACTGGCGGGGCCACT
>CBDUCC010000301.1:0-5061 GCA_965365555.1 uncultured Myxococcales bacterium
GCGCGGCACGCGGTAGCGGTTGGCCTGGCGCCAGACGGTTTCCGACTGCGGCTCTACGCCCTCTTTGCCATCGAACACCGCGACGGCGCCGTCGAGCACACGAAGCGAGCGCTCGACTTCGATCGTGAAGTCCACGTGACCGGGAGTATCGATGATGTTGACGCGGTACTGGTCGCCGCTGTACGGCCCGGCTTCCGGTCGCCAGAAGCACGTCGTCGCCGCGGACGTGATCGTGATGCCGCGCTCTTGCTCCTGCTCCATGTAGTCCATGGTCGCAGCGCCGTCGTGCACCTCGCCGATCTTGTAGTTGACGCCGGTGTAGTAGAGGATGCGCTCGGTCGTCGTCGTCTTACCGGCATCGATGTGGGCCATGATGCCGATGTTGCGCGTCTTCTCGAGTGGGTACTTCCTAGCCATGGGATGGTCTGAGCTTTTCTCTGACTATGGCGCTGCACGTACAAAACCCCCTCCGACCCAGAAGCCACCCTCGGGCTTCTTCAACTCAGAGAGGGTTTCGAGAGGCACATCGGTTGCGACGGGTTCGTCGCGGTCTTCCCGGTGACTCTCTCTATGTGCGCGGTGTCATGAGTTCAGCTGCTGCTCCTTGTCCGAGTGGTTTCCGTAGACCTTCCCAGACGCTAAGAAAATCGTTACCAGCGGTAGTGCGCGAACGCCTTGTTCGCATCCGCCATCTTGTGGGTGTCTTCCCGCTTCTTCACCGCGTTTCCGCGGCCTTGCGAAGCTTCCATGAGCTCCGCTGCGAGACGCTCTTCCATCGACTTCTCACCGCGTGCGCGGGAGTATTGAACCAGCCAACGCATCGCGAGCGCGTTTCGACGATCCGAACGAACCTCGACCGGCACCTGGTAGGTGGCACCACCGACGCGGCGGCTCTTGACCTCTACGCGGGGTTTCACCGAATCGAGCGCCCTCTTGAAGACGTCGAGCGGCTCTTCCTTGTAACGCTCCTCGATGATGTCGAAGGCGCCGTACAGACACTTCTCTGCGGTCGAGCGCTTGCCCGCCATCATCAACGAGTTGACGAACTTCGCGACGAGCCGATCGCCGTACTTGGCGTCGGGAATGATCTCTCTCTTGGGTGCGCTAACTCGACGGCTCATGGTGACTTCGCTAGTTCTTCGGGCGCTTCACGCCGTACTTCGACCGCTTCTTCGTGCGGTTCGCTTTGTTGGTGTTGGAGGGTCCTGCGGCGCCCGTGGCATCCAGCGTGCCGCGGACGACGTGGTAGCGGACGCCCGGAAGGTCCTTCACACGGCCGCCCCGGATGAGCACCACCGAGTGCTCCTGAAGATTGTGTCCCTCGCCGGGAATGTAGGTCGTGGCCTCGATGCCGTTGCTGAGGCGAACACGGGCGACTTTGCGAAGGGCCGAGTTGGGCTTCTTGGGCGTAGTCGTGTACACACGCACGCACACGCCTCGCTTCTGCGGGCATCGCTGAAGCGCCGGCGAGTCGGTCTTCGATTTGATCTGTTTGCGTCCCTTGCGGACGAGCTGGTTGATCGTTGGCATAACTATCCGAAAAAGCGTGCAATTCCTCGAGCGCGCGCAACTTCCCCACGCGTCGAAGGGAGCGAAGGATAGGCGCGAAAGCCCTCCTGTCAAGCGAAGTCTCCCGATAAACCACGCTTCCCCTCAAGCATATGAAATGCTTATGTTTTTGCGGCAGCGTCGGGGAGCCTCGTCGACGCCCTGGTGCCATCGATGATCCGTCGGCCGGAGCCCGATCGGGGGCTAGAAATCGACCTTGAGGCTGCCCCCGGTGAGCCCGAGTTGGAAGCGAATCTCGGGCCCGCGGCTCTGCGGCGGAGGCAGCTCGTCGGGGAGCTCACGGGTGCGGGTCGTCCGGATCACCGGTCTGAAGCGCACCTCGGCCTCGATGACGCCGGCGACGTAAAAGCTCAGGAGCGCACCGACGCTGACCCAGTTCCCAATGCGCAGGGCCCGCTCGACGCGCTGAGCCCGCGCAAGCTCGTCAGGCGATGGGTTCTCGTCCCGAAGGGAGTTGTGTCCCACGAATGTGGCGATCGAAGCGGCCAAGAACGCCGATTCGGTGACGGCGAACATGATTCCGAGCTTTCGGTTCTCGTTCTGAAACTGCCCAATGCCGAACGGGAGCGCGGCGATCCACCGCGAATTCCTCTTCTCGATCACCTCGGTCGACGCAAGCTCCTCGAGCGCTGCGATTCGCTGTTGTTGGGTGATCAGCTCCTCGATCTCTCCGGCCCGCTCTCGTTCGAGACGAGCCTCGTCGAGAGCCTCTTGTCGCGCTCGCTGCACGTCGACCTCTGCCTTCACGTCCTGGAACGTCCTCACGACGGCTTCGGGAAATGCCACCGGATCGATGTCGTAATCGGGGTCCTCTTCGAGTAAACGCCGAAACTGCTCGCGAGCCGCCGGTTCCTTGCCGAGGAAGAGATACGTCGCGCCGAGGTACTTTCGTGCCTCCGAACGAACCACTGGGTTTCGAGCCCGCGGAACGGCCCCTCCGACCAGCGACTCGAATCCACGTGCAGCCTTCGAGTAGCTCTGTCGGTCGTAGCTTCGACGAGCTGCCTCGAAGTCCGAGAGCTCGTCCGCCGCCACGGGAGCTGCGAGCGAGGTCATCAGGACGACCACCAACCCGGTCAACGTGGCGCGCCGTTTCACCTTAGGCGCGTTCTACGGGGTTTCCCGCTCCCTCTCAAGGGTGAAGGAATGCTCGGCCAGTTCCCCACCCGCGCGGAGCTGCACGACCCCCTTGTACGTACGATATCCGGGGGCGCGGATCTCGACCTGGGCGTTTGCGCTGAGCGACTTCATGGGAATGCGGAGGATCTCGCGAATCCGGCCCGTCACCTGTCGGTTACCCGGGAGCGTGATCTGGACCGCCGCATCTGCCGGTGCAGGTCCCTTGAGGTAAAGCCGCGCGGGCTCGTACTTCAGTCGGACGACCAGCTCGTATTCGCGCGCGCCGGCCGGAATCCTACGGCGAATGACACGCTCCTCGCAGCAATTCTCCGCGCCGACGAAGCGAAAGGTGTGCATGCCGGTCTTGAGACGGACCTTCTGGAATCCGGGACCATAGGCGCGTAGTGGGCTTCCATCGACGGCGATCGACACGTTCGGCGGAGTCGGCTTGAAGACGATCCAGCGACGTCCTGCGGCCGCAGTCGGCTCCGAGCTCTTGGTCTGCTCCGGCGTCGACGGTCGGTCGACCTCTACCGAGGGCGGCGTCGGGTCCTGCTCCGATGGGCTCACGGTCGAAGTCGCAGGTCCTGGAGATGCAGGAGGAACCACGACCGCCGGCGGCTCGGAACGCCTCGCCCAAGCGGCATAGGCGAGCCCTACCGTGACCACGACCACCACAGCGGCGAGTATCGCGGCGAGCAGGGCGCCCCGGCGCTGGCGTCGACCGAGAGAGCCGAGAAGCCTGAGGGCTTCTTCGTTTCCGTCGTCCATCGCGAGAACGCGGCTGAGGGCCGACTGCGCTCGCGGCACATCGCCGAATCGAGAGGCAACTGCTCCGATCTCGAGAAGCCGCGCCAGCGACTGGGTTCGCAGCGCGGAGGCGACAGCATCCGGGTCGCGCAGGTACTCGCCGAGCAACCGATCGCTGTCCTCGACTCCCATCTCGACGAGGAAAGCCCGGAGGCTTGCGCTCATCTCGCTAGCGCTCTGGTAGCGATCCGCAGGATCACGGGCCAGTGCCTTGTGCATGATCGCGCCTAGATCGGCGCCGATGGCGGGCTGAAGCCGAAGTGGGTCGGGATATTCGCCGCCGAGGAGCAGCTTCAGCAAGTGATGCGGGTTGCGACCTACGAAGGGAAGCCTCCCGGTCGCACAGAAATAGAGCACGGTGCCCAAGGAGAACACGTCGCTCCGCGCATCGCAGGTACCTCCCTCGACTTGTTCTGGGGCCATGTGGCCAGGGGAACCGAGAATCTGTCCGGTCGCGGTGAAGGTGTGCGTGTCGACCATGTGGGCAATCCCGAAGTCGGTGAGCTTCACGCATCGATCTTCGTGGATCAGTACGTTCTCCGGTTTCACGTCCCGGTGGATGATGCCTTTGGCATGAGCCTCGCCGAGCGCGTCGGCGAGTTGCAGGGCAATGCAGGCCGCAATCTCCGGGGGCAACTCCTGCCGATCGACTACGAAGTCCTTGAGCGTCGGCCCGGTGAGAAGCTCGGCGGCAATGTACGTCTCATCGGAGGCCTCCCCGCTGTAGTCGTAGATCTCGAGGATGTGGGGATGTCGCAGCTTCGCGACGCTCTTCGCTTCTCGAGTGAACCGAGCACGTGCTTCACTCGTCCGCTGGAGGTGCGGGTGGAGAACCTTGAGCGCGACGAATCGGTCGAGCGAGCTATCGCGCGCGCGATAGACGGTGGCCATGCCGCCGTGGCCGATCTCGTCGAGGACCTCGTACTTCTCCAGCTTCCGCAGCATGCCCGACTCGTCAGGATACCAGGTTCCACCGGGCCCGACCCGTGACTATTCGAGCGGCGTCAGCGCGGTCGGGACGCAGAACTCGAAATCATCGCGAGCTCCGGTCCCATCATCGCCGCCGCCTACGACGAATGCACCGCTTTCGTATACGATCGCGCCCGCACTCGCCCGCTGCACGTTGAGCTGCGTCACGGTCCCGATGCGAACATCGCCTGCGTCCCAGAGGACCTCTTCGACGAGCGGGGAAGCCTCTCCGCCGACGATCAAGGTGCTGCGTTCCGGGACGCTAGCTCGGAGTCGGGCCGTTCCCCAACTCGGTCCGGCACTCGCGGCACAGGCGGCAGGACAGCCTTCGAAGCTCAGGGTGTCTTGCCGCATCGATGAGGTCTCGTCTTCACCTCCCAAGAGAAGCGCCCGCGCTTCGCCATCGCCGACGAGGATGCCGCCGTCACGAATGCCATCCATGACCCCCGCGATCGGCTGACCCGTGGTATTGCCGGCGAGGAGGATCTCGGCGGATCCAGAAGCGTCGCCCCCAACGATGAGCACATCTTCGCCAAGCGCGGTCGCCGTCGCACCGGCTCGGGCCTGACTCAACGAGAATGACGAGACGGTCCC
>CBDUCC010000302.1:0-5054 GCA_965365555.1 uncultured Myxococcales bacterium
GTGATCGGCTTGTCCGGAAAGATGCGAATGAAGAGCTGGCCCTGACGCTTCACCTTGCGCTGAATCGTCATACGAGCCGCCTCGATCTGGCGCGCGCTGATGCGACCTGGCTCGAGAGCCTGAAGGCCGAAGTCGCCGAAGGACACCTTCGAGCCACGGTAGGCCTTGCCGCGCATGCGGCCCTTCATCATCTTGCGGAACTTGGTTTTCTTCGGTTGCAGCATGGCTCGTCCTTAGGCCCTGGCACCCACCGCTGCGGCGCCGGGGCGCTGCGGAAGTTGTTCACCCTTGAAGATCCAACACTTGATGCCGACGGTGCCGGCCTTGGTGTGTGCGGTCACTTCGCCGTACTCGATGTCTGCGCGAAGTGTGTGGAGAGGGACTCGACCCTCGCGGTACCACTCGGTCCTCGCGATCTCGGCGCCGCCGAGACGACCCGAGGCAGTGACTCGGATTCCCTTGACGCCGAATTTCATCGCCGTCTGCACGGCCTTCTTCATCGCGCGGCGGAACGCGACGCGTCGCTCGAGCTGAGTGGCGATGTTCTCTGCCACGAGCTGTGCGTTCGTCTCGGCCTTCCGGACCTCCTGAATGTCTAGGAAGAGCTCGTTCTGGGTGAGCTTCTGGAGCTCTGCTTTGAGCTGCTCGACACCGGCGCCTCGCTTGCCGATGATGATGCCGGGCCGGGACGTGTAGATGACCACCTTGGCTTTGTTTGCCGCGCGCTCGATCTCGATGTCCGCGATGCCCGCATGCGCGAACTTCTTTCGAATCGCGCTCTTCAGCTTCAAGTCCTCGTGAAGCCACTTCGCGTAGTTCTTGTCCTCGTACCACTTGGACTTCCACGTCTTCACGACGCCGAGGCGGAACCCGTAAGGATGTACTTTCTGACCCACGATTAGCTCTCTTCCCCGTCGCTAACGACGACGGTGATATGACTCATTCCCTTGACGATCTGGGTCGCCCGTCCCTGCGCACGGGGCCGCCAGCGGCGCATGTGCTGGTTCGGCGCCATGTCCGCTAAGGCGGTCTTGACGAACAGATCGTCGAGATTGAGGTCTTCGTTCTTCTGTTTGGCGTTCGCGATGGCGCTGCCAATGCACTTTGCGACGATCGGAGCCGCGGACTTCGTCGTGAAGCGGAGCTGGTTGAGTGCCTCGGCCACATTCTTGCCGCGCACCATGTTGAGCACGACGCGGGCTTTTCGAGGGGAGATTCGCTGAAAACGCGCTTTTGCAGTCGCTTCCATGATCACCTCTTACCCGTTTGCGGGTTGATCTTGCGGCCGCCCTTCCTGTCCGACGCGTGCCCGCCAACGGTCCGGGTCGGCGCGAACTCGCCGAGCTTGTGACCGACCATGTTCTCCGTGACGAAGACCGTGACGAACTTCCGTCCGTTGTGGACCGCGAACGTGTGCCCGACGAAATCGGGGGTCACGGTCGAGCGTCGAGACCAAGTGCGGATCATCTTCCTGTCACCCGACTTGTTCGCGGCCTCGACCTTCTTCTCGAGATGGCCGTCGATGAACGGCCCCTTTTTGATTGAACGCGCCATTACTTCTTCTTCCGCCGGCGAACGATGTACTTGTCGGTCGCCTTGTTCTTTCTGGTCTTGAGCCCCTTGGCGAGCTGGCCCCAGGGCGAGCAGGGATGCCGCCCGCCTGCGGTGCGGCCCTCACCACCACCCATCGGGTGGTCGACCGGGTTCATGGTGGTGCCACGGTTGTGCGGGCGCCGACCAAGCCAGCGGCTGCGTCCGGCCTTGCCCAGAGTCAACCGCGCATGCTGTGAGTTGCTGACCTGACCGACGCTCGCGCGGCAGTTCAGATGCACCATGCGAACCTCACCCGAGGGAAGGCGCACCTGAGCGTAGTCTCCATCCTTCGCCATGAGCTGAGCGGCAGTGCCGGCGGAGCGGACGAGCTGGGCACCCTTGCCGATCTTGAGCTCGATGTTGTGAATCATCGTTCCGAGCGGCATGTCCCGAAGACGCATGGAGTTGCCGGGCTTTACGTCGGCGTGCTTCGAGGAGATGACCTGTGCACCCACCTGGAGTCCGTCCGGCGCCAGAATGTAGCTCTTCTCGCCATCCGCGTAGTGAAGAAGCGCGATGCGAGCCGACCGGTTCGGGTCGTACTCGATGGCCTTCACCGTTGCAGGGACACCAACCTTGTTCCGCTTGAAGTCGATCTTGCGGTAACGCTGCTTGTGTCCGCCACCCCGGAAGCGGGAAGTGATGCGTCCCTGGTTGTTGCGGCCGGCGGTCTGCTTCTTCGAGTCGAGGAGGCTCTTCTCGGGCTTCCCGCGGGTGATCATCTCGAAGTCAGGCGCTTCGTAGAAGCGGCGCGACGGAGACGTGGGTTTGAACTTACGGATAGCCATGATCAGACACCCTCGAAGAAGTCAATCGAGTCGCCCTCACGGACGGTGACAATCGCCTTCTTCCAGTTGCGAGTTTTGGCGTATGTGCGGCCCATACGGCGCATGTGACCGCGCATCACCAGGGTATGAACGTCGTCGACCGTGACCTTGAACAAGGTCTCGACGGCATCCTTGATTTGAAGCTTGTTCGCGTCGAGGTCGACCTCGAACGTGTACTTGTTCTCGTCCTCGCGAAGCTTGGCACCCTTCTCGGTGAGGTAGAGCGGTCGCTTGATTACGTCTTCGACCTGCATCACTGACACCTCGCTTCCAGGGCCTCGACCGCCGCCTCGGTGAGCACGAGGTGCTCGTGGCGGAGGAGATCGTAGAGGTTGACTCCCTCGGGGGGCAGAACCGCATGGTTCTGAAGGTTGCGTGCGCTGAGGCGCAGCTTGTCGTTGTCCTTGGCGTCCACGATCAGCGCGCCCTTGTCCACCTCGAGCTTGCCGAGCACCTCGACCAACTTCTTGGTCTTGATCTCTGCGAGCTCGAAGTCTTGAACGACTCGAAGCTGACCCTCGCGGAGCTTGAGGCTCAGTGCTCCCTTGAGCGCGCCGAGCCGCATCTTTCGCGGGGGTCGGTAACCGAAGTCACGCGGCTTCGGTCCGTGCACGGTGCCGCCGCCCACGAAGATCGGAGCGCGACGCGAGCCGTGACGGGCGTTACCGGTACCCTTCTGCTTGTACATTTTGCGCTTCGTCGCGGTGACCTCCGCCCGGGTCTGGGCCGAGGCGGCGCCGCTTCGCTTGCTGGCGAGCTGCGCCTTGAGGACGTCGTAGAGGACGGCCTCGTTCACGGTCGCATCGAACACTGCGTCGGAGAGTTCGATCTCTCCGACGGGTGCTCCGCTCAGGTTGTGAACTTTTACCTTGGGCATTGCACGTACCGCCTTACGACTTGATCTCCACGTCGACACCAGCCGAGAGGTCCAGCTTCATGAGGGCGTCGAGTGTCTGCTGAGTGGGGTCCAGAATGTCGAGGAGCCGCTTGTGCGTTCGAATTTCGAACTGCTCTCGCGACTTCTTGTCGATGTGAGGCCCACGGAGCACCGTGTACTTGTTGATGCGTGTCGGCAGCGGAATCGGACCCGCGACCCGCGCACCCGTGCGCTTCGCCGTGTCGACGATTTCCGACGCCGATTGGTCCAACAACCGGTGGTCGTATGCTTTGAGCCGAATTCGGATCTTGTTCGCTGCTGCCATTGTATTACTCGATGATCTTGGAGATGACGCCCGCGCCGATGGTGCGACCGCCTTCGCGAATCGCGAATCGCTGCTTCTCTTCCATGGCCGCCGGCGTGATGAGCTTGACCTTCATCTTCACGTTGTCGCCCGGCATCACCATCTTGACCTCCTCGGGAAGCTCGATCTTCCCCGTCACGTCCAGCGTCCGGATGTAGAACTGCGGCGTGTAGTTGCTGAAGAACGGCTTGTGCCGCCCGCCCTCGTCCTTGCTCAGGATGTACACCTCACACTCGAACGCCGTGTGCGTGTTCACCGAACCCGGCGCCGCGAGAACCTGCCCGCGCTCCACTTGGTCCTTGTCGATTCCGCGAAGCAAGCACCCCACGTTGTCGCCCGCCTGGCCCTGGTCCAACAGCTTCCGGAACATTTCCACGCCCGTCACCGTCGTCTTCTGCGGGTCCTTGATGCCGAGAATCTCGACCTCGTCGCCCACCTTGATGATCCCCCGCTCGATGCGTCCGGTCACCACCGTCCCTCGGCCCTTGATCGAGAACACGTCCTCCACCGCCATCAGGAACGGCTTGTCGATGTCCCGCTCCGGCTCCGGAATGTGGCTGTCCACCGCATCCATCAGGTTCACCACCGACTCCACCCACTGGTCTTCACCGTTGAGGGCGCCGAGCGCCGAGCCCTGGATCACCGGAATGTTGTCCCCGTCGTAGTCGTACTTGCTCAGAAGCTCGCGAACCTCCATCTCGACCAACTCGAGAAGGTCCGGGTCGTCGACCGCATCGCACTTGTTCATGAACACGACCATCGTCGGAACACCGACCTGGCGCGCCAGAAGCACGTGCTCCTTGGTCTGCGGCATCGGGCCGTCCACGCCGCTCACCACCAGGATCGCGCCGTCCATCTGCGCCGCGCCCGTGATCATGTTCTTGACGTAGTCGGCGTGGCCCGGGCAATCGACGTGGGCGTAGTGACGGTTGGCCGTCTGGTACTCCACGTGGCTCGTCGCGATCGTCACCGTCTTGGTGTCGTCTCGCTCCGTCCCGCCCTTGGCGATGTCTTTGTAGCTCTTGACTTCGCCGCCGTGCTTGTCGGCCATCACCTTCATGATCGCCGCCGTCAGCGTCGTCTTGCCGTGGTCGATGTGACCGATCGTGCCTACGTTGATGTGTGGTTTGTCGCGGACAAACTTTTCTTTAGCCATCGTTCGTTTCCTACTTCGTCGTTCTTCTGAGTGAGGTTGCTGGAGCTCACTTGTTCTCAGAGCCCAGGATGAGATTTGAACTCACGACCTCCCCCTTACCAAGGGGGTGCTCTACCACTGAGCCACCTGGGCATAAACCTGATTGTTGTCGTCTCTCACCTACGTCGTTGGTTTGGCGCGCCGGAGCGGGCGACCGGGCTCGAACCGGCGACATTCAGTTTGGAAAACTGAGGCTCT
>CBDUCC010000303.1:0-5040 GCA_965365555.1 uncultured Myxococcales bacterium
GTTGCACCCGAAAGCGGTCTGGTCAGCGTGGGTGCCGATAGTACCGCCTCGATGACCTCCACGAACGCCTCGATCCAGGCGACGATCCTGGGAGATTCGGGACTTGGGAAGAATCCGCTTCGTCCCTTCGGTGCGACTCCGACCGCAGCACTCGTCGACGACCTTCAGGTCTTCCTGCAGACCGACGGAGACATCACTCGAAAGACCAGCGGAACCGGACCGGGCGATCCGTTCTATGCTTGCCGGCCGCGAAGCGCCGTGCTGATCACGGACGGCTTTCCGAATGCGGACATGCGTGGGGAACCGGTGAACTGCGAAGATCTGGGTCAGCCAGTCGGCGCGAACGGCTGCCCATACCGCGAGGTTAGCGAAACCGTGGCCGACATGATCGCCGCCGGAGAGCTCGACCAGTTCTACGTCATCGGCTTTGCCTTGGACGGCGACCCCGCACAGGTCGCCAACGTCGAGGCACTGCTCGACGACATCGCTTCCGTGGGCGCCACGGACCAGGCGTATCTGGTCGCGGACCGGGCGGAGCTCGTCTCGGCGCTGAGCTTGATTCTGAACGAGCAGAATCCCGGAGCTACGAGCCGCACCGCTCCGGTCATCACCGGGCTGAGCCCCGGTCTCGTGCAAGCGGAGTTCATCTCCGGCTTCAACGTCTCGAGCGATGCCTCCGACCCTTGGGATGGCATTCTCGAGCGCCGACGAATCGAATGCGAGAACGGGATTCCCGTCACCCAAACCGTCGAAGACCGCGACCGTTTCCAGCTCGTACTGAACAACCAGACCACCCCGCCGAGCAACGTTCAGCCCTTCAGCTCCGGCACATCGGCGACCTTCAGCGGCGGCTTCGCGCGAAACCTCTGGACGATCGTCCCCACGGACCCAGCGAACATCAACGGCTACCTGATCGGCGACGGCAAGGACAAGCTGACGAGCCTTTCGGACGATGGGATCGACGTGCCCGCGGACACTGGACTCGAGCTTCGCGACGTGACGCCGGGTGAGTTCAGCAAGGCGCTCTCTCCCGAATACCTCTTCGGCATCGGCAGCACGGACACCGCAGGCCGCGACGCGCTCGTCGACTGGATCCATGGCGTTCCGGGCACGGATCGCGAGTTTGAACGCCTCGGAGACATCTATCACTCCACCCCTGCCATCGTCGGTCCGCTGGTCGACGACCTGGAAGACCGTTCGTACAACGACTGGCGCCTGGGGCTCGCACACCAACAGAGCCCGGACCCGCTCGAGGACCTGTCCTCGGACGGCTGGCAGCTCAGCGAACGTCCTCGCGTGATCTACGCTTCGACCAACGACGGCATCATTCACGCGTTCCTCGCCGATGACTACGGCTCGGGCGCGTTCACTGCCGGGAACGGGCTCGACGAGTTCTCGTGTGCCAACAACAAAGCTGCGGGAACGGAGCTATGGGGGTTCATCCCACCGATGTTCCTCGATGACCTCGACGACCTCTTGGTTGGCGGCAGCAAGCAGTGGTTCGCGGACGGGAACATCGTCGTCCGAAACCTCTACGACGTACGGTCTTTCTCGCAGAGCGATGGAAGCGGTGGGGTGGAAGACTCGCCGGCGGGGCAAACGAACGTCTGGCGCACCGTCATGCTGCTCAGCTTCCGAAACGGCGGTCAGGGGATGATCGCCTTGGACGTGACCAATCCCTGCAAGCCGGAGTTCCTCTGGCAGTTCACCGACCCGAACCTCGGCGACACCTACGGTCAGCCCACCGCGGCTCAGATCTTCGTCGAGGACAGCGACCCGACGCCTCTCGGCAATGCCGGCGGCCCGGTGGTCTTCAAGCCCCGACAGTCGCGAGGCGTGGTTCTGCTCCCGGGCGGCCAAGGCGTGCAAGGCGCTGGCAGTTGCAGCTACACGGTCGCAGGACCTGCGCTGCCGCAGGGGATGACCACCGCCGCAAACAGCACGATCACGCCGCGCAACGCTCGGCGCTGTTGGCGCGGAACCACCTCCTCGCCGGCTGAGGCCCGACACGGCCGATCACTTTACTTCATCGACCTCATCACGGGGACGATCATCCGTGAGATCGGCGAAACGCGGTTCCCGGCACCGCTGAACGGCGGGGTTTCCGTCTTCCGCGGCGACACCGGCACGGTGGCGGGCGTGGCCTACACCAACGATGCGGACGGAATTCTCTGGCGCGTGGATATGTCCTCGGCGGATCCCGAGGACTGGGACGCCGAAGCGCTGCATGACCTCTACTACGACGAAGGCTTCGACGACGCCGAGCCCACCTATTATCCGCCAACCCTCAGCATCAATAACGCAGGCGACATCGTCGTTCTCGTAGGAACCGGCAACATCGACGTGCTCGACGATGCCACGGCGGTGAACCAGGTGGTCTCCATCACCGAGAAGCTCAGCTTCGGGACGGATGGCTTCATCGACAGTCTGGACGGGCGGCTCAACTGGGAAATTGAGCTCTTGGCCGGCGAGCAGATGACCGGGCCCCTGGAGCTCTTCGGCGGCCAGGTGTTCTTCGGGACGTTCAAGTCGGGAACCGGCACCGCGATCGATGCCTGCCCACTCGGAACGAGCCGCATCTTCGGCGTGAGCTACCTCGATGACCCGGCCAACGTCGGAAACCCGATCCCCTTGCTGGAGGACAGCGGTGGGACGGCGGTGACGTTCCTGGACTCGACGAGCATCCCGGAACTGTCGAACTCGCTCCTGGTCGGCCTTCAGGTCGCACAGCAGCCGGTCTGCACTCTGACCGAGAGCATAAGCATCACCGACCCGTTCACCGGAGTCGCGTCGACCTTGGCCATGCCCTATGCGACGAGCGGTCGTGCGTTCAAGCTGATGGCTCACCTCAGCGGTTCGTCGGCACTGTCGAGTGGCCTCTCGATCGCAGTGCTCGAAGAGAATATCGGAGCCCCCGAGGGCTTCACGGTCGTGTCGGCGATGGCGGAAACCCTGGAGTGATCGGTGGATCGTTTCCTCACTTGTTTGATCCTGTTGGCCGTCGCCGGAGGCTGCTCCTCCGAACAGCCCAGGCCGCAGGCGTTGGTACCGGACGAAGGCGAGGTCGCGGAAAAGGAGACCGAACCGGCCGAGCCCGTCAAGCGCGCACCTCGGATTTTCGATGCCGACGGGCGACTGGTGGCTTCGAATGAGTACGTCGTGGGAATCCCGATGCCGAGAGGCGTCGAGCTCTTTCGAGCGGACGGGATCCATCATGTCTATCGAATCCGCGCTCCGATCGACAAGGTGCTGGCGTACTTCGGGCCACTGATGATCACGGGGAACGTCGAGCGCCTCGGAAAAGGCGCCGTCTACAAACGCTCGAGCGTGCGGGGGGCCGAGGTGAACCCGACCAAAGTCGACCTGTCGATTTTGGAGGTCGGAAGCAACCTCGTTCGCATCTCCGTGACGGAGCTTCCGCCCGCTCCCACCCAAGCACCCTCGGCGGCACAGACCAATGCGGCCGCGAGCAAGTCGTGGCGGATGTTGGACTGAGCGCTTCTCAGGGTCCGCGGTAGGCTGCGAAGGTGCACTGCACCGTGCCCGCGGACAGGGCATCGGTCTCGACCATGCCGGTCGAGACCCTGGAGGGGTTCTCGATGCGGCGAAGGCGATCGACCAAGACTGCCACGCGCCGTGACCAAACCTCGCTCTGAACCTGCGGCACGGCGACCTGACAGGCTACCGGGCCATGGGGGAATGCGGCCAGCAGTCCCTCGAATCGCCTGACCGCTGCCGGAGAAAGCCGGCCATCCGCATCGAAGAAGCGGTCCGAGCGGACGACGACCCCGGTGCTCGCGCGATCGGCGGCAAAGCCCGTAACCCAGGCGGTCTCGACCAGATCGATCGCGGCGCCGGGCCGTGGCTCAGGCCATTGCGTCCGCATCTCCCCGATGAGCGCCTCGGTCTCGAGCAATAGCTGTTCTGCAACGTCCGCGGAGCGCGGTCGGTCTCGGGCCATCGCATCGGCGCGCGCCTCGAGTGAGCGAAGCTGAGCGTCCGAGGCCCCGAGCGCTTGTGCGAGTGCGAGGTTGAGCCGGACCCGCGTGAGGACGGCGTCGAGCGTGGCATCGTCGGTGGTGGGCGAGTCTCCGAGCGAGGAGATGCGTTCCGCCTCTCGAAGTGCGACACGTTGAGCCTGATAGCGTGAGATATCCGTCGCCACGACGGCCGACGCTTCTTGGTCGCGCGCGAGCTGTTTTGCCCAGCGCTCTTCTTCCCGTTGAAGCTCGGTCCGACGACGCTCGAGCTCGATCCGCTCAGACTCGACCACGGCAGCGGAGAGCCAAAGCTCGGTCTCGCGTCGGTAGTCGTCGAGCTCGCCGTCGTCGCGCCGACCTCGTGCGGCATCGGCCTTCGAGCGTGCTGCCTCGGCGCGGGCGTAGAGATCGGGGGCGAGCCGCCGTGCCATTTCGGCTTCCGGCGTCTCGAAGAGCGTCGCCGTGGTACGGGTCGCCTGCTGGGCGCCGCAGCCGATGACCAGCACGGATGCAAGAAGTACCAGCCGCCGCATCAGGGCTTGACCCCCTCACGGACGAGCGCTGCCCGCTCGCGCATCAGCGCTTCGAGCACGCGCCGTTGAGCCTCGGCACGCTCCCTCGTCGCAGTGACCCGCCGCTGGGTATCGAAGAGTGCTTCTTGAGTGCGCCGACGTTCGAGCTGACGTTCGGCAAGCGTCAACGCGGCGCGCGCAATCTCCTGTGCCCGAAGGGCCGCGGCAGGATCCTCGCTCGGCTGTTCGGCCCGCTCGACCGCCTGACGTGCCTGTTCCAGCGCGGCTTCGACGGAGCTCGCCTCTTCGAGAGCGACCAACCGGTCGAGCCGGTTTCTGAGCTTTCCGATCTCCCCAGCAGCAACGGCCTCATCGGCGTTCGAAGGCGATACCGCGAGAAGCGTGAGACCGACTGCGCAGACGAGGATCGCGCGACGACTACTGGTACGAGAAGCGAATCTCGTAGTCGCAGATGCTGTAGACGTCGCCTTCTTCGATGCGCTTCGATTCGACACGTTGACCGGCGTACTCGATTCCATTCGTGCTGC
>CBDUCC010000304.1:0-5024 GCA_965365555.1 uncultured Myxococcales bacterium
CCTCTTGACCGCGAATCGCACATAGATCGCGGCTCGGCTCGTCTGCGGGTCGGGTTCTCGGGGGCGGTCCCGTGGCCTCTGGAAGGGGCGCCTCACCGTTGAGCCAACGAACCACCGCGCCCACGTGGGGAGCGCAATGGACGGACACGCCTTCGACCAGCATCGCCTCGTCGCGATTTCCGTCCGGGATGATCGCGTGCTCGAGCCCCGCCTCGCGAGCGCTCCGAAGCAGGGCGAGCACGCCGCGCACCGGCCGAAGCTCGCCGGAAAGCGATAGCTCGCCGATGAGCAGGGTGCTCGGGAGCATGTCGTTCGACACGCCTTCGCAGGCGGCCAGAATCGACGCGGCAATGGCCAAGTCGAGCCCCGCGCCCGCCTTGGGGAGGTCGCCGGGTGCCAGGTTGAGCACCAGGTGTCTCGGCGGGAGTGCGAAACCGATCGAAGAGAGGGCTGCGCGCACACGGATCCGGCTCTCCCGCACACCTCGCTCGGGCAGACCGACGAGGTCGAAACCGGGAAGGCCTTCGCCGAGTCGAACTTCGACCTGAACCGGATGGGCCTCGATGCCGATCAAGCAGGCAGCGCGTGCAGTAGCGAGCATGCATCCACGACGAGCACGCCGCGTGCCAGGGTTCGCTGCAGGGATCTCGAATGGTTACCACGGGCCATTCGGCGGTCGGGTCGACTTCGCCGGTGTTCGCCGGACTAGCCGCGGAGGCCGCGCATCAGACGCGAATATGCTCGGATCAGTGTAGAGAAGTCGAGCTCACGTCCGAGGAGGCGGAAGTCGAGGACCTCGATATAGAGCCCGTGAGCTTCCCGGGCGTCGAAGTACCGAAAGTCAATCGACAGAGCGCGGCCGAGCTGCACCCCGCCTCGGACGACCTCGCCGAACCCGTGGCGTTCGAGCTCCGGTACGATCTCGGGCATGGCGTTCTGGTAGATCCCGACGTGGTGAAACGCGATATCGGTGTCGACGAGCGCGCGGGAATAGTGCTCGGTGCCTTGGCCAGGACCGAGGAATTCCACCTGGACGTCGCCCGCATATCCGAGCGCCACCTCGAGCTTGCATCCCTTGATCTGCTTGCCCCGCTCGATCCAGTTCGGCGCGGCGATCTGAGCGTGCAAGAAGGGACCGGCGCCGTGCGCCTCGGCTCTCCTCACACAGGCCGCGACGTCTCGGCAGGCGATCCCGTACTGTTGCGGAAAACGAAGACCGAGTTGGTAGAAGAAGTCGCGGGGGAGCCGATCCTCGATGTGTGGAATCGCCAGATCCTTCAACACGGCATCCAATACGCGATTGCTCGTCTCCAACGCAGCCTCCTTAGAAATAGCTCTTCGCTGCCTTGAGAGCCCGACGCGCGGTCGTCAGCGCACGATAAGCGTCCGGCAACCGAGGCGCCTTGCCCTCGGCGACGGCGTAGTGCCGGGAGTGAGCGAGAAGCACGGGCTTCAATCTCGGGCCGACGAGGCTCATCAGGTGCCGCGCCGGGCCGAGCTCCCGACGGACCTCTGCGAAGTAGTCGTCGGCGGTTCGGTGCTGGTAGTCGAGAAGCGCCTGCGACTCATCGGAGTCGACCCAGTCCGTCATGAAGATCGCATCGCCGAATGCCGACTTCGGCAACGGCGGAAACCCCATCGCCGAAAAGGCCATGTTCATGAACTCCCGGTATCGATAGCGGTTTCGTTCGCCTCCACCGAGGCACAGCGTGCGACCGGCGATATCGCCGAGGGCCAAGGAGTTCACGATCGCGAGGGCCTGATCTTTCGGATGCGTGAACTCCACTCGCATTTCCGGGTGCATGTCGAATACGAAGGGGGAAAGCGCGCCCGGCTCGACCGGCGGGGTCATCGCGATCCGGAAGATCACCCAGTCGAGCGACGAGGCACGGAGCATCGCCTCGCACTCGGCTTTCTGCCGGGAGTAGTTGTCGTTGGGGTGGATGTCTTCGTCCGCGCGTCGAGGTCGGTCGACCTCTTCGTTGCGGCCCCAGATCGCGGCCGTCGAGGTGAATGAGATGCGCGGTGGTGCGGACTGCGCCTCTGCGATGGTGATGATGGAGCGGGTCGCGACGACGTTGACCGCATAGCCCGCAGCTTGGTCCACGTCGGTCATCGGCGGAACCATCGCTGCCAGGTGAATCACATGATCGACGTCGGCCACGGCTTCGCGCATGAGCGACTCGTCACAGATGCTTCCGAACCAGAGGTCGACCGCATCGCCCCAGAGTTCCGACTTGGCGCGTCCTCCGGGCGTATCGAGGTCGACGGCACGTACCGCGTAGCCTCGCTCGACCAAGAGGTCGACCACGTTCGCGCCGATGTTGCCGCAGGCGCCGGTGACGAGGACCCGAGTCACGCGATCTCCTCTGCGAGCTGGCCGAGTGCGGTGTAAAAAGCCTTTACCGTGTGGTCGATGTCCTCGTCGCTGTGCACGGCCGAGATGAAGAACTTCTCGGCCGCCTTGAGGACACCCTGCCGCAGCAGGAGGTCCGAGAAGCGAATGTTCTTGTAAAAGTCGGACGCCTTCGACGAGCGATGGTCGAACGGTTCCTCCCTGCAGAACCAAACTTCGAAAACGCTCGGTACCCCGGTAACGCAGGCCTCGATCCCCGTGGCAGCGATCGCATCTTGCAGGCCTTGCCGTACACGGGTTCCGACGTCCTCGAGGCGCTCGTAGACGCCTGGCTTCTCGAGCTCTTCGATCAGGGCGACGGCCACGCTGGCGCATACTGGGTTCGAGGAGAATGTGCCGGTCTGCATCGAGTACGGGAGCATCTGAAGGCGTCGCTTCGGGTTGGCGATCGCCATGATGTCCTGGCGGCCGCAGAGCACCCCGAGCGGGAGTCCGCCGCTGATCGCTTTGCCGAGTGCGCAGAGGTCGGGGGTGACCCCGTACAGGCTCTGGGCGCCGCCGAGCCCCGAGCGGAACCCCGTCACGACCTCGTCGAAGATCAAAGGGATGCCGAAGTTCGCGGTGATCTCGCGGACACCTTGGAGAAACCCTGGGCGCGGCTCGAAGGTCCTCTGGATCGGTTCGATGATGACGCCGGCGAGCTCGTCCCTATGCTCGGAGATGATCGCCGAGGTGGTCTCGAGGTCGTTGAACGGCGCGACCAGTACTTCGTTGGAGATTGCACGGGGAATCCCATGGCTGTTCGGCACCGCCTTCGGGAACGCGGCCGCTCCCATCGTCCACTGATTGCTCATCATCGCGTAGTCGTTCATGCCGTGATACGCGCCCTCGAACTTCAGGATCTTGTCGCGCTTGCGGTAAACTCGCGCCAAGCGCATGGCGAAAAACGTCGCTTCGCTACCACTGCTGTGAAGGCTCACCATCTCGGCGCAGGGCACGTGCTCGATGATCTTCTGACCGAGTCGAACCGCGTGCTCGTTGACGATCAGATGGGAGGTGCCGGTTTCGGGGACCGTTCGCAGCGCTTCGAGGACGGCGGGGTGCGCATGCCCCAGGATGTGCGGCCCCGAGCCGAGGAGGTAATCGATATACTCGTTTCCGCTGACGTCCCAGATATGGCTTCCCTTGGAGCGTCCGACGCAGAAGTTCAGCTCGGGGTCGAAGGTCAGGCAGCGCGTCTGGGTCGGAAAGATGCGTTCGGCTGCCTCGATCAGCTCTCGCTCTTCGTCGGTTCGCTCGATCATGCTGCCGACCTCGCAGACTTCTCGAGCACTCGGGGGAAGCGCTCGAGGTACTCGGCGTAGCGTTCGTGGATCTGCGCCGGCGCCTGCCCGAAGTCGTCACGGGTATAGTTGTGCGTGCCGAACTGCCCTGGTTTGTGGGTTTCGCGCCAGGCGCTCAGCGCGGCCTTCGCGCGATCGGAAAAGGGCTGATCGAAGTATGCATAGGCTTTTGCCACCTGGCCGATCGGGTCGGACATGAAGTCGCTGAAGTAGATGTCGAAGAACTGATCCTCGCGACCCTCGCGAAGTCGCATTCCGTTTTCGACGGCGCGCGCCCAGGCTTCTCTTTGCTCGAGGGCGATTCGGGGCTTGTCGACGTCTCTCTCGAATAGCGATCGGAAGTGAGCGCAGAGGCTCACGTACGAAGGGAGCACGTCGGCCGGATCCCGGTGCGTCCAGATGATGCAAGCATCCGGATAGGCCTCGAGCAGGGCGTCCAGGTTCCGCATGTGGACCGGGTATTTCAGGAGCCAGCGCTTTTCGGGCTCGTACGAGCCGATCAACTGCATCGCGCGTTTGTGTCGTCGATACGTCTCCCTGTGAATGGTGTTCAGGTACCAGTCCGAGTAGGTCGGCACGGTCGAAACGACCTCGAAGCGATCGTCGCTGAAGTTCTGCCCCAACAGACGGCCGGACTCATCGGGGCCGTCCGGCATCATGTAGTGAATCGCCTGCAGCATGCTCTTGCCGGCCTGATACATCATATCGAGCTCGATCCGGGCGTGTTGAAAGTCGGTCGCTGCCTCCCAGGTCCGTCGCGGAGGGCGGGGCTGTGGGTGCAACGCCAGCCAATACTGAAGGCACTGCATGTCGGGGTTTGCGCCCATCAGGTAGTGAAGGGCGGTGCTGCCGGTCCGGACCATGCCCGTGATGATGAGCGGCCGTCGGATCTCGATGTTCGCCGACTCGGGCCGCATCTCGAACCAGCGTTCGGAGTGCAGGCGCGCCGCGAGGAGACCTACGGTTTGGTACAACGCGGTCACCTTGCCGACGTTGTGCAGCTTGGCCTCGTGGTCGTAGGAGTAGAGCAGTCGCCGAAGGCCTTCGAGGTAGCTCGGGTCGCCGAAGTTGTCGTAGCCGTCGACTGCGCGAATCGCGATCTCGTGGAACTCTTGCTCGCGCGAGGCGAATGACGCGCCGCTCCAAGGGTTGAAGTGCTTCAGTGCATCCAGCAAGCTCATGGCTTTCCCTCGGGCCAGAGATAGCGAACCGCGGGGAGAAGAGCCGCCCGTGCGGTGCTCAGTGCAGCTTCCTTCGTACCGGCCGGCAAGAGGCGGAGGCGCAGCACGATCGCGTCGTTTGCAATCTCGATGCTCGTCACGCAG
>CBDUCC010000305.1:0-5017 GCA_965365555.1 uncultured Myxococcales bacterium
CCAACCGTGCGCGAAGGCGGGCGTTCGCCCCGTCGAGCTCCAACTCGAACTGCTTGAGGCGCTCTGCGGCTTCGCCGCGTGCCGCCTCGAGCAGGCGAGCGGCTTCGCGCTTCGTCCCCTCGAGCATTTCGTCGAGCGCGGACTCCGTTTCGATCAGCTGGCTGAGCTTGTCCGCCATCGCAACTACCGACGGGACCGTACCAGAACCTAGCGCAGGCGGTGCTTCTTAAACGCCTCTGCCCCGACGGCAAACGCCGAGTAGGAGCGCACCGGAGAAAGTGATCACTGCGGCCGCCCAGAATGCGGTCTCGAAACCGCGCTCGGCAGCCATCCAGCCCAAAACATACGCAAAAAATGCGTGTCCACCGTTGAACGCTCCGTGAATGATCGACACGACCATCCCCCGCGACGCCGCGTCGGCTCTTGCGATCGCGAGGGCGGTCAGTGCGGGGTAGGCGATGCCATGGGCGAATCCCATCATCGCGCCGATCGAAAAGAGGTGTTCGGCGCCTAGAAGCCCAAGCATCGGAGGCACGGCCGAGTACAAGGCGATCGAGACCACCGACGCACGAAGGACACCGAAGCGATCGATCAGCCGTCCGCCACCGAGGCGGACGGTGAGCGCCACGAGGGCAAAGCCGATGAAGAAGCTTCGTACCTGGGTCACGCCTTGCTCGAGCGCGAAGGGTTGGTGAAGCGTGAAGAGCGCAGTGAACGCCGCTGTCATCAACGCCGTGGTTCCGTAAACTCGGAGCAGAGAGCTTCCGAGAATGGGACGGCGTATGTCGTCGGCATGAGGAATGTGGCGGGCCGGCTCGACGAGTCGTGTGCTGATCAGCGCGGCGAGCAGGCCGGCGCCCGCACTCGCAACGAACACCCAGGTCCATCCAACACTTCCGGCGAGCAACTCGGCGATGGTCGGTGAAATTGCGTTCATTCCGAGATTCGCTGCGCCGAACAGGCCGATCGCCTGCGCCATGCGATCGCTCGGAGCGATGTCCGCGGTCATCGCCCCGGCCGCATTGAAGCCCATCACCATCCCCACGCCCCAGCAGATCTGCGCCAAGTAGAGCAGTACGCCTTCTCGATCGACGAATACGTAGAGCACTCCGGTCAGCCCGATCATCAGATCGCCGACCGTCAGCCAGGGCCGTCGCCCGTATCGGTCTACGAGCCAGCCGACGAGCGGGGTCACCACCACGGCGGTCACTCCTTGCAACGCCACGGCCCGACCGATCGCTGCGGCGTCCATACCGAGCTCGGACGCAAAGTACTTCGGCAAGATCAGATAGAACGACCAGGAGAATCCGTAGAGCGACACTGAGCCCAGCAGCAGCAGGAAGTCTCGGGACAGCAGAGATGCGTTTCGGTCGCCGGCGGGCATGTTGGGACTCGCATCCACGGACGCGTCTTTAGCACCCAATCCCGGAGTTGGTCCGGAGTTTCACGTCCGTGTCTAGGGGGCTAGGAAATCACGCCCTCGAGTGATACTTTCGTTTACGAGCTCTTGTTCGGCTTTCTTGGCTCACCCATCTTCAAGCCTGCGATCATCAGGGGGTCGAATGCGAATCGCTGACGTCATGACTACGAGCCCGGTCACGATCAGCGCGGAGGTTCCCGTGGCCGAAGCGTTTCGACTCGCTTCCGTCAAGGGGGTTCATCACCTCGTGATCACCGAGGGGCAGCTCCCGATCGGGGTGGTCTGCGTGCGTTGCGATTTGGCAGAAGCATTCCCCGGGCAGCCGGTCGGCTGGTTCATGAGTCGTCCGGTCACGGTCGGTGCGTACGAGACGGCACGCAGGGCCAGCCGCACCATGTGTCGCCGTGGCCTCGGGGCCCTCATCGTCCGTGGCGGAGACTCGGGCTGGGGCATCGCCACCCGTGGCGATCTGTTGCGAGCGGGCTTTCGGGCTGGCGAGGAGGAAGGCCTATTCTTCTGCGCCTCCTGCGGCACGCACCTGCATGTTCATCCGGTGCCCGGCTGCGAGTGGGTCGCATTCTGTGTCGACTGTTGGGATCGCGCCGGCCCGCCGCGCATCGGCGATGACCTCGGTGAATCGGACTAGTGCGAGCATTCGTTACCGGGGCGAGCGGCACGGTTGGCGGCGAAGTGTGTCGAGCGCTGTTGGAGCAGGGTACAGACGTACGTATCGGGGCCCGCGCTTCGAGTGAGCTCTCGGAGCTTCTCAGTGACCAGGTCGAGTTGGTCACTCTGGACTATCGTGTCGATCGCATCGATCCCGGTCTCTTCGAGGGAGTGGACAGCTTCTTCTTCATGACACCGCTCATCGACGACCAGGTCGAGATCTCGGGACGTGTTCTGCAGGCGGCCATTCAGGGAGGCGTAGGACATGTCGTCCGGCTCTCCTCCCGGTCGGCCGGATGGGACCACCACTCCGCGCTCCGGCGCTGGCACCGAGAGATCGACGACACGGTTCGCGGCGCAGCGCCGAGCTGGACCATCCTTCGGCCTTGCTCGTTCTTTCAGAACTTCATTCGCCACCAAGCGGAGACGATTCGCTCGATGTCCGCCCTCATCCTTCCTCAAGGCAACGGACTCATCCCCTATGTCGACGCGGCCGACATCGGTGCGGTCGCTGCCCGCTGTCTGTTGCAGTCGGAGCTGCATCACGGCGAGACTTACGTACTCACCGGAGGACGCGCCTACGGCGTGAAAGGGGTTGCGGCCGAGATCGGGCGAGTCCTCGGACGCCCCCTCAGCTACATCAGCGTCGAGGAAGAACAGGCCAGGGAGATGATGTTGCAGATGGATATGCCTTCCTGGCTCATCGAGGCTGGTCTCGCCGTCTTCGCGCATGCGCGAGCGGGTGGCGAGGCCGCCGTCGACCCTGCGCTGGCTCGGATCCTCGGCCGTCCTGCGACGACCCTATCGGAGTTCGTCGAACGCAATCGCGACGCCTGGGCATGACCGGCGCGTTGCTGAAGCCCCGATGACAGCGGCTCACAGGGCGTGTTATGGACGCCCCCCATGGATGGCGCCAACCGCAGCTTCCGGACCTCGTCGTGGCTCTTCGCGCGAGCTCTGGGTGTCGTCCTCGCGATTGCCTTCGTCTCTGTCGGTGTCCAGGCAGCCGGCCTCTTCGGCGAACGTGGCGTCGTACCGATCGCCGACTTCGTAGAGTCCGCGAAGGCCGCGGGCCATCACCTGGGCCAGCACCCCAGCTTGTTCTGGTTCTTCTCCAGCGATTCGATGATCACCCTATGCTGGGTCGCAGGGCTCGGAGCAGCGCTCCTTCTGGTCCTTGGGTTCGTTCCCAAGTTTGCGATTGCGGTCGCCTGGCTGACGTACCTCTCGTTCGTGACGGTGGGCTGGCCCTTCATGTCGTTTCAGTGGGACACGCTGCTTCTCGAGGTTTCGTTCACCGCTTGGTTCTTCGTCCCTTTCCAGCGATTCGATCGGTTGAGTGCTCATCCAGAGCCGCATCCGCTGGCGCGATGGGCGCTCTGGTGGCTGCTCTTTCGACTCGTCTTTCGCTCGGCCTATGTGAAGTTGGCAAGCGGGGATCCGAGCTGGGCGAACCTCAGCGCGCTCGACTTCCACTACTGGACTCAGCCGTTGCCTACGGCGGTCGGCTGGTACGCGCACCTCCTCCCAGGATGGTTCAACCGCCTCTGCTGCCTGGCCATGTTCCTCGTCGAGTTCGGCGCTCCGCTCCTGATCTGGGTACCGCATCCTTGGGCTCGCCGCATCGCCGCGGCAGCGATCACGACACTGATGGCCCTCATCGGGTTCACGGGGAACTACGGGTTTTTCAATCTCCTGACGATCGTGCTCTGCATCCCGCTTCTCGACGATCGATTTCTCCGTGGGTTCCCGCGGCTGGGTACGGATCTCGGCGTTCATCCTTCCGCAGCTCGCACGGCGGCCCGGAGTCGCACCGCAGCGCTCGGTCCGGCGTTGGTCATTGCAGTCAGCGCCGCGATGTTCTTCGCCGGCACGTTTGGAGAACGTCCGCCACGCTGGCTCGGTCCGATTTATCCACTCAGCACGTTCAACAACTATGGACTCTTTTCAGTCATGACCACGGAGCGGCGTGAGATCGAGATCGAAGGCACACGCGATGGGCAGAACTGGATCCCGTACGTCTTCGCGTACAAACCAGGACCACTGGAGCGCCGGCCGGTCTGGGTCGCGCCGCACCAGCCGCGGCTCGACTGGCAGATGTGGTTTGCCGCCCTCGGCGATTATCGTCGCAATCCCTGGCTAGCCAGCCTCGTGCGCCGGCTCCTCGAGGGGGATCCGGCCGTGCTCTCCCTGTTCGGGGAGAACCCGTTCGAGGGCGACCCGCCCAAGCAGATCCGTACGCTGATCTATCGGTACCGGCCGACGAGCGCTTCGGAGCTGGCGGCGACAGGCCGCTGGTGGAACCGCGACGAGCGTGCTCTCTATGCGCCGATACTCGGCGTGCCGGTAGAGGGGCAGCTCACCCCGGTGCCGCCGAGCCCGCAATAACCCGACGGGTTCTTCGCAAGGTATTGCTGATGGTAGTCCTCGGCATAGTAGAAGGCTGGGGCGCTCAGGATTTCCGTCGTGACCGCGTCGTAGCCTGCGCCCCGAAGCGCCTCCTCGTAGCGTTGTTTCGACGCACGGGCCTGTTCGAGCTGCGACTCGTCGAAGCAGTAGATGCCGGAACGATACTGTGTGCCGACGTCGTTGCCCTGACGCATGCCCTGGGTGGGGTCATGGCTTTCCCAGAAGAGCTTCAGCAGCTCGTCGTAGCTCGTCTCTGTCGGCCGGTAGACGACCAGGACCACCTCGTTGTGCCCGGTCATTCCGGAGCAGACCTCTCGGTAGGTGGGGTTCGGAGTCAGGCCCCCTGCGTACCCGACGGCGGTGCTGAAGACCCCCTTGGCCTCCCAGAACTTCCGTTCCGCGCCCCAGAAGCAGCCGAGACCGAACATCGCCCGCTCGGTGTCGTCGGGGAAGGGCCCCCGGAGCGGCGCGTCCAGGACGTAGTGCCGGGAGGCGACGGGGATTTCATTCTGCCGTCCGGGC
>CBDUCC010000306.1:0-5010 GCA_965365555.1 uncultured Myxococcales bacterium
GACCTCCGAGAAGTCCGCTCGTGCTGGGTCGTGGCAGTCGTTACATTCGAGCCCTAGGTTGAGGACGTGATGCGAGTGCCCGGGTGAGAAGCGGTCGACATGCCAGTCCTTGGAGACGACGCGCGTCGGGACGTCGGCCCGCCCTTGGACGATCGCCGGAACGACCTTCGTCGTCAGCGTCGCGTACAGAAAGCCCCCGACAAAACCGAGGACGAGCATCACTGCGAGCAGGATCAGCCGCCACTTCATAGGCCACCTATGTGGCAGAGCCGGCAAGGCAGATCGTTTGCCTTGCTCAGGCGGCTATTGAAGCCCGGCGGGTGCGGGTTGCCGCCGGGGCCACCGACCTGGTGGCAGCTCACGCAGAGCGCTTCACCGGCGCCACCATGGCAGCTCGCGCAGGAGAGCGGATCGAGTCGCGCCTCTTGACCGTGAAGGTTTGCCGAGCCGGGCGGGCCGGACCAGCCCGGGGGATGCGGATTGCCCCGCACCGAGTTCTGACCCGAGATTCCGAGGCGGGTATGGCAATCGACGCAGAAGAGGTCGCTGTGGCAGACCATGCACTGGGCCGGATCGGCGGCTGCCTGCTGGTCGTGCACCGAAATGAAGTTGGCCCGATGCATCGTGTCCCGCATCGGTTCGTCGAAGCGAAAGCGCGATGGGATCGTCGGCACCGTGACGCCATGACAGGCGGCGCATTGACGCTGTGTGTGGCAGGTGGTGCATAGGTCGCCTTGCGCGTTGGCCTGGATTCCGTGTTCGCGCAGAAAGTTTCCGTCGTGGATCACGTGGCTCTCGGGCAGCGTCATCTCGCCGGGTAGATCGACGTGGCAGCCGCCGCAATCGCGGGAGGCCCACTGGTCCTTGTGGGCATGACAGCTGAAGCAGGTGGGATGCTTGGTCCGGACGTAGTCGGAGTCCACCGTGACGTTCACATGGCAGCGAACGCAGTCGCCAGCACCTTCCTGGCTGTGGAGCTCGTGCGAGAATCGCAGGTGTTGCCGCGCCCTCTCTGCGGCGTTGCGGTTGCGAGCACGGCCGTGACAGTTGGAGCAGGTGTCCGGATCGTGGGGCTCGGTGTGGCACTCCACGCAGTCCTCGGTGGTCGGCCAGTGAAGCGGCCCCGTATCGCCGGCGGTCTGCACACCTTCGTGGCACTCGAGGCAGTTGATGCCCTCGACGACGTGTGCGCGGTGCTCGAACGCGTGGTCCTTCTTCTCTTGCTCGAGGCCGAGCATCTTTGCGCAGGCGCCTGCGAAGCCAGTCAGCGCGATCAGCGCCGATATTGCGAGCCATCGTTTCATCGGTTGCCACGCCAGGTGTGTTGGTAAGCGACCCGTGCCAGGGCTCGGACGTCAACCCGGACGTTTTGGTTGGAACTCGCCTCGGCAGCCGCGGCCACCGTCCAACCCTTGATGTTCTTGTAGCGCAGGGCAAGCCGGCCCCAGGGCCAGACTTTCCCGGTCTCGGCGCTGCGTTCATCGGGGATGACGACCTCGACTTCCGGCATGAGGCCGACCGTGTCGTCATGCGATTCGTAGACGGGGATCACGGCCGCGATTCGAAGTCCGGTCCAGTTGGACACCGACGGAATCGCTTGGCGCCGAATTTCGCCGAGGATGCTCCCGTTGCCCTCGTCGTCCGTCCGCAGCACGCTCCGGAAATAGCCGCTCCAGCCCCAGCGGTTCTGGGCCTCGTTGGCGGCGCCTTCGAGCCAGAAATCGAGCCGTGGCGCTGCTCGCACGAACAAATTGGCGCCCGTGCGCAGCGTTCCCGGGTCTCCGAGCACGGTGAAGAGAGAGGTTTGCTGGAGGAATCGCGTCGGCGAACGTTTGGACGCGAAGGCCTCGCCCCGGAATCGGCGGTTCTTGGTCTGCGACGAGATGGTGGCCAGGACTTCGGCCAGGCCCGGGTTCACGATCTCCCAAGAGAACTTGGCGGCCATGTCGAGCCAATGAGCTGGCCTGAGCGAGAAGTCGACGCCCACTTCTTCGTCCGAGCGCTGTCCGGCGTTGTAGCGGTTGTAGTAGGAGCCGCCGATCACACCGATCTTACCGAGCCCTTGTGAGATGCGTCCGCCCGCCACCCAATCGGACCGACGTCCCTCGATGTCGCCTTCGACTGGAACGCCGCCGAAGATCTCGAAGTTCGTTTTGGATGGCGCTCGGAGGATCGCGTGGCCGCCGTCCACATGCATCGCCCGGACGGCGCCTGTGGAAAGGATGAAGCGGCCAAGCCTCGTATCGCTGATGCCCTTGGGGTCTCGAACCTTGATGTTGAGGACCAGGGCTTCGACGGTCATTTGGTTGTCGCGCAGCCCGAATTGCGGTGTCCCGGCGCCCGCCCAGATCAAGCCCTCGGCTTCCACGTACGGGTACTTGCGAGTCGAGCCTTCGAGGACGATGAGACCGACGTTCGGCTCCAGTTGGCCCCAGAGCTCCGCGCCCAGACTATGAGGCTGAGCCGCGGCCTTTGTAGAGGACACCAGGAGCGCAATCACGGCGGCGGCAGCGAGCGCGAGCCCCCGGCCGAGAAGGCCGCCGACTTTCTTGCTTGCATTGGGCCCCGATCCTGGACCATGTTCACCAGGCTCCCCATGCACGTATCGCCGTTGTCTTGGATCGGTTTCGCATGCGCTCTCGTCGCAGCGGGCATCATGATTTACTACCTGTGGCGTCGGCCTCCGCTCGATGCCGCCGGCAAGTCGGTGATGCTGCTCGGTGTGGGCATCCTGCCGATCATGGTTGCCATGATCGGCAACATGGAGGGCCTCGCCGCGACCGAGAAGCAAGGGTTCTGCGGGAGCTGCCACACCATGGACATGTGGATCGAGGACGCCAACGACCCCGAGAGCGAGTCGCTCGCTGCGATCCACTCGCGCACCACCAAGTTCGGCGGAAAGAGCTGCTACGTCTGCCACAAGGACTACGGCATGTTGGGCTACGCGATGACGAAGCTCGGCGGGATGGGTCACGTCTACAAGTTCCTGAGCGAGTGGATGTGGTACGACCGGGACGAAGTCCTCGATAAGATCCACATCGCCCGACCGTTCAAGAACGAGAACTGCATGCAGTGCCATAGCACCACCGGAGCGATCTGGTCGGGCACGCAAGACCATGCTGGGTTGGTCGGCGACCTGCGCTCTGGAGAGACGAGCTGCGTGAGCGCCGGATGTCATGGGTATGCGCACCCTTTTAGCAAACCCGACGACGAAACTCCATCGGCTGAAGAGGTCCATTCGTCGATCCACGGCAGTGGGGTGGAGGTGCCATGAGCCTCAAAGACAAGGTCGCGTACTTCCTCGACAACGCATCCCGATCGAAGTTGATGGTCTATGCGTGCGTGCTCGGTCTCATCGGCCTGGTACTGATGAGTTGGTCGTTCTTCGACCAGGGCTGGATTCCGGTGATGGCAGCGATGTCGGTCGGGCAAGGTATCGGAACGCTATCATTCGTACTGTTCCTGGCGATAGTCTTTATCGACCTTCGTCGTGCCGACTTTCGGCCCTCGATACCGCACCCGCCGCCGCCGACGCCCGAGGACGACTAGTCCCGGTTCGTGCTCGGCTTCTGCCGGCGTCCAAACACGATCAGCGCGCTCCCAAGCGCCAGGATGACGACGGCCGTGAGAAGTGAATCTGGCGGCACGAACGGGATCAAGCCGATGCAGCTCAGCGCGCCGAGTACCGGTGTCCATCGTGGGGCGCAAAATGTGCGTATGGGCGTATTGGTCGTGCGGCGGATCGCGAGAAGCGAAACGTGCACGGAGAGGAACACCAGCAGCAACAGTAGGCTCGTCGTGCCCGCGAGGTAGCGGAGCGTCCCAGAGAGCGCGAGCGTCATCGCCACGCCGAGAACCACGATGATCGCGACCTCAGGTGTTCGGCGCGTCGGGTGCACGCGACCGAGGATCGGAGGGAGCAGCCCCTGGCGAGACATTCCATAGAGCAGGCGTGAGCCCATGATGAAGTTCAGCAGGCCGGTGTTCGCTACGGCAAACAAGGCGATCAGCGAGAACAACTGCGGGGACACACGGTCGGTCGAGCGCTCGACGACGCTGAGAAGCGGGGCTTCGGAGGCGCCGAGGGCCGCCGGTGACACCACACTGGTCGCGATAATAACGACCGCCATGTACACGATTCCCGTTACGGCGAGGGCGATCAGAATGGCCTTCGGCATGTTGCGCTCCGGGTCTTTTACCTCTTCTGCCACGTTGACCATGTCCTCGAACCCGATGAAGGCGAAGAACCCGAGTGCCGCGCCTTGAGCGATCCCCGTCCAGCCTACCGCGGTGCTCGCTTGGAAGGTCGCCTCCAGCGTAGAGGCCCGCGAGTCTCCCAGGAACAGTGCGCCAGCAACGATCACGATCAGCAATCCGGTGAGCTCCACCATCGTCGCGATCACGTTGGCGGTCGAGGATTCGCGCATCCCTCGAAAGTTGATCGCAGCCAGGAGTAGCAAGACGCCGGCCGTTGCCGCCTCCGAAGGGAGTGCCGGAACGAGACCGCTCATGTAGCCGCCGAATGCCACCGACACCGTTGCCAAAGAGACTACCCCCGAGCACAGGACCACCCAGCCGACGAGCAACGCGAGCCAAGGCTTGCCGAACGCCTTGCCGACGAAGAAGGACTCACCTGCGCTCTTCGGAAAGCGGCCGCCGAGCTCGGCATAGGTGAGGGCGGTCAGGGAAGCCACCCCGAGCGCGACTGCGAAGGCGGCCCAGCTCGCCGGTCCAGCCACGGCCGCGACCTGCCCGACGAGTGCGTAGATTCCGGCGCCGAGAATGTCGCCCACGCCGTAGAAAACCAGGGCCCAAAGGCCTAGGGTTCGACGAAGCTTGGGGTGGGTGTCTGCAATCACGCGGGGTGTCCTTCGCTGCTGTTCGCTAGGGGTCGTCTACGGCGCCAAGCGCTGGTAGGCTCCGCGACGCCATGAAGCAAACCAAGATCACGCTCGAAGAGAACGAAATCCCCGAACGTTGGTACAACATCGTCGCCGACATGCCGAACAA
>CBDUCC010000307.1:0-4981 GCA_965365555.1 uncultured Myxococcales bacterium
GACTCCATAGGATCCGATAGAAGGGTCCAGGAGTCGGCCCAGCGCGTCGGTGGCGAGATCGATCGTGGTCGTTCCTGTCCAGATTCGAACCTTGGAAACCGCCGTCGACTCCTCGACCCATGCCGCGCTGCCGCCGCGGCTGTCTCGTCATGCGGACCGGACACCAGGTAGGCCACTGTCCGGCGAGCTCGGCTGAGCGCACGCTCGGGAACGCGAACCATGAGCTTTCGCGTTCGACCAAACACCTTCCAATGAATGAAGCGGGCCGAGTCCCCGGGCACGTAGCGTCGAAGCTCGACGCGATCGCCATCCTCGAGTCCCATCGGGTGGGGGTGCTCCTCCCCGCCGGCGAGTGAAGTGAGTACGGGAAGCCTGCGGATGCCTCCGAGATGCGGCATGACGTGGAGCGGTCCAGGCTGCGCGCGTCGAAACGAGACGCGCGCGAGACCGAACGCATCCTGCACGACGAACCGGCGCGTGACGCTCGGCACGATGCCACGTCGATTCAGCGTCACACGCTCTCGGAGACGGCCGCCTTCCCCGAGCTGCTCGGCCTTCGCCCCCGAGGGTGCCATCCAAAGCCAACGAAGCTGAACGAGCGGAAACCAGCGGAAGCTCGGGAGCGAGAACCCGGTTGGCAGCGCCAGCCCCGTCTCGAGCACCGAGCTCGACCACTCGAACCGATTCGTTCGCAGAGACCAGCGCAGCGCGAGGCCGACGAGAAGGACCGCGATGAGCGAAATCGCCAGGATTCCGATGGCACCATAGCCGAGCACCAGGAGGACGAGGTCCAGCTTCTCGAAGCCGAAGCGGAATAGAGCCACGCTGGCGACGACGCCCAGGGCCATCCCAAGCGGAGTGAGGGGCCAGAGGTCCGCCAGCCGGCGAGCGAACCCGCGGGCCCGAACCAACGCTTTCCCCGCGTTCTCTTGGAATACCTCGGCGGGCTTCATGGTTGAGAGCGTGCCACGAGAGTGATGTCTTGACAGCCCTAGAGCCCCGGCTAACCTCCGCCAGCCCTGGAAAATCCAATGGATCACACGCGAGGGAGTCTATGAGCGATGTGATGATCGAAGCGCGCGGCCTGACGAAACACTACGGTCCGGTCACCGCGCTGAAGAACGCAACATTCGAAGTCAACCGTGGGGAAGTCGTGGGCTTCCTCGGGCCCAATGGCGCCGGGAAGACGACGACGATGAAGATACTCACATGCTTCATCGCCCCCTCGGACGGAACCGCTCGAATCGGCGGGGCCGACATCTTCGACGACCCGATCGCGGTCCGAAAGGCCATCGGATATCTGCCGGAGAGCACCCCGCTCTATACCGAGATGCTCGTGATGGAGTACCTCGAGTTCGCGGGGAAGATGCGTGGGCTCCGAGGAAGCGAGCTCGACGCCGGCATCCGCAAGGTGGTGGAGGAGACCAGCCTTGGCGATGTGGTCGGCAAGGCGATCGGAGAGCTCTCGAAAGGCTTTCGGCAGCGGGTTGGCCTGGCCCAGGCGCTGATCCATGAGCCACCCGTGCTCATTCTCGACGAACCGATGAGCGGCCTCGACCCGAACCAGGCCTCGGAAATCCGCGAGCTGATTCGAGAAATCGGACGGGAGCGGACGATCATTCTCTCCACCCACAACCTCGCCGAGGTGCAGGTCACCTGCGGCCGGGTCCTCATCATCTCGCAAGGGCAGCTCGTCGCGGACGACACGCCAGAAGAGTTGGCAGCGCGTGCCGGCAAGCCTCGGTTCGTCGCGACGCTTCGTCGCAACGGCCATAGTGCCCAAGACATCCGCGGCGCATTCGCCGGCATCGAAGATGCCCTGAGCGTCACGGAGCGAGCCGGGAGCGGGCCAAACGAGCTGACCATCGAGGTCATCCCCAAAGGCAGCGAGGACTTGCGGGCGGACATCTTCCAAGCAGCGGTCTCGGCGAACTTGGTGCTCGTCGGTTTGGAACAGCAAGGCGAGAACCTCGAAGATGTGTTTCGGCAACTCACCACCGGAAGCGCGGGGGCAGCATCGTGAAGAACGTACTCACCATTGCGGGCCGGCAGTTCCGGAGTTACTTCAACGGACCAGTCGCATACATCGTCATCTGCATCGTGATGCTCACACTGGGCTTCTTCTTCTGGAAGACCTTCTTTCTCTTCGGCCGCGCAAGCGCGCGGGAGATGTTTCGCTGGCTGAGTCTCATCTTGGTGTTCGCGCTTCCCGCCCTCACGATGGGGCTGCTCGCCGAGGAGAAACGCACGGGGACGATCGAGCTCTTGATCACGATGCCGGTGACCGAAGCACAGGTGATTCTCGGGAAATTCCTGGGTGTCTTCGGGCTGTACGCCGTGCTTTTGGCGCTCACGCTTCCCTACCCGATGAGCATCGCGACACTCGGAGACCTCGATTGGGGGCCGGTTTGGGGTGGCTACCTGGGTCTCGTACTGCAGGGCTCGGCGGTGCTCGCGATCGGCTTGATGGCATCGAGCTGGACCAACAACCAGCTCATTGCATTGTTCGTCGCGTTGACCTTGAGCGTCTTCTTCTGGGTTTTGGACAAGTTCTTGCCGTTGCTGCCGACGAACGCTGCTTCGGCACTCGAATGGATGTCGTTCGACTACCACTTCCAAAGCATGGCGCGTGGCGTGCTGGACCTGCGTGACGTTCTCTTCTTCGTCTCGGTCGCAGCCGTCGCGCTCGCCGCTGCATTCCGTGCACTCGAATCGCGAAGGTGGAGCTGAGTCATGTCGTCCAAAGCTCAAAAGCGCGCCGCAAGTGAATCGCTGGTATTTCTTCTGATCGTCGCCGGAATCCTGGTGCTGCTGAACGTGCTCGGGACCTCCTTCCGGTCACCGCGCATCGACCTGACACGGACTGGGATGTTCTCGCTGGCCGAGGGTTCGGAGCGACTTGCCGCCGGCCTGACGGACCGCGTGGAGGTGACCGCGTACTTCACCGAGAATCTCCCGCCGCCCTTCAACGCCACGGAACGACAGGTTCGCGATTTGCTCTCGGAGTACGCGGCCGCCTCTGACGGTCAGATCATCGTCCGCTTCGTGAACCCGGACGATGAAGAGAAGCAGGCGGATGCGCGGGCGGACGGCATTCAGCCCGTCGCACATCAGAAGATCGAAGAAGATCAGGTCGCGGTCGTCGAGGGATACCGTGGCCTCGTCATGCGTCATCTCGATCGCAGCCGCACGATCCCGGTCATTCAAGACACGACTGGACTCGAGTACACGATCACCTCGGCGCTCAAGGAGCTCGTCGGCGAACGAACTCCGCTCGGCGTCGTGGGCGGCCATGGAAGCCCGAGCCTCGCGCAGGGCCTGACTAGCTTGCAGTCCGTGATGGCCCTCTACGATGTGAGAGAAGTCGACCTCGGTCAGGAGATCGACCCTTCGCTCGCGGCCCTCTTGATCGTGGGCCCGAAAGAGAGGTTCACCGAGGACGAGCTTCGCCGGATCGATCAATACGTGATGCGTGGCGGCTCCCTGGGTGTGTTCGGTGGGTCGCTCTCCGTCGACCTCGGAGGCCAATCCGGGCCCTCCGCTCAACCGGTGGATACGAACCTCGGGCAGTTACTCGAACCCTGGGGCGTCGAGATGGAGTCGACAATCGTTGCGGACGCCCAGTGCAGCCGGGCGCCGATGCGCGGCCCGCTCGGTCTTCAGGTGCTCGTGCCGTACCCTCCGATTCCAGTGCTTCAGCTCGACGAGACACAACTCGAACATCCCGTCATGTTCCAGCTCGCGTCCCCCATGCTTCCGTTCGTCTCGCCCTTGAAGGTCGGCGAGGCACCTGCCGGGACGACCGTCTCCGTCCTCGGCCGATCCTCGGCCGACTCGTGGACCATTTCCGGGGCCACCATCCCGCTCGAGCCTCGAAACCCGCGGGAGTGGCAGATGACCTCGAGCGCCGGACCCTTCGATCTCATGGTCGCCATCGAGGGCACGCTTCCGTCCGCGTTCGCCGCGCCGATCTCGGAGGAAGGCGCGGCGCCTGCGGTCCAGGCGCCCCCCGCAGCAGAACGAGACGTGCGCGTCCTCGTCACCGGCACGAGCACCTTTCTCGAAGACAGCTTCATGCCGCCGCGTCCTCCACAGGGTGAAGTTCAGATGAACGCTGCGCTCGCACTGGCGTTGAACGCCGTCGACTGGCTCGCTGCGGATTCCGATCTGGTGGCCATTCGCGCGAAGACGATCGAGGAACCAGCGCTCGACATCCCAGACTCCGTGCTCGCCGCCGAGAGCACGGTCCTCGCCGCGGCCGAGCAGGGAGACGAGGCCGGAGTAGAGTCCGCGCTCGACGAGCGCAAATCTGCAATCGAGTCCTGGGATGCCAAAAAGCAGGCGTATCGCTGGCTCAACACTCTGGGAATTCCGTTCCTGGTCGCGCTGTTCGGACTGGTTCGATGGCGGCAGCGTTCGAACAAGAAGAAGACGCTCAAGCTCTGAGCAGGGGGACGATTCTCGATGGACTTGCGAAAGAACAGAATCGCGATTGGGGCCGGGCTATTCGTGGTGCTGCTCGGACTCACGCTGTGGACCGTGACCCGCGACGAGCGACGGCCGACCAGCGCGTCGGAAGCCCCGTCGGTCGACATCGACGAGGAGGCCGTCAGCGTTTTGGAGATCACGCGTCCGTCGGGCGAAGCCGTGACCTTGTCGAACGCGTCAGGCCAGTGGCGTGTGGTGAGCCCGGTCGACGCCGAAGCTGACCCGAGCAACGTCGAGACCGCTCTCACTCGCTTGGCGGAGCTCAACCTGACACGAGTCGTCGCGACCCAAGAAGAGAACTACGCCCGACTCGAGGTGGATGACGCCAACGCGGTTCGCGTCGTGGTCATTGCGGGTGACCAGACCGTCGCCACGCTCGCGATCGGCAAGTACGCCAACGGCATGACGATGCTCCGCCTGGACGAGCACGTCGAGGTGGTCGGGGCGAGCGGCTCGCTCCGCTACGCGTTCGATCGGGAGCTGAAGGCTTGGC
>CBDUCC010000308.1:0-4948 GCA_965365555.1 uncultured Myxococcales bacterium
CCGGGCGACTGCCGCCATGCTGTTCCTCGCCCTGATGGGCGTCGTTCTTCGTCGCCGTCTTTCGCCGCTTCCTGCCGCGAGGACCCTGGTCTGGGGTCTGCTCCTGCTCTCGCCCCAGGTTCACCCCTGGTACCTCGGCTGGTTGCTGCCGCTCGAGCTGGCTGCCGGAGGTCGGGCGGCGCTCGTCTGGAGCGCGCTCGTTCTCGCCGCCTACGTTCCGCTCGATGGGTGGCTCACCGATGGCATCTGGCACATGCCGCTCGGCGTGCAGGTGGCCGAGTACGCGCTTGTCGGGCTCGCCCTGCTCGGCGACCCCCGCCGACCGAGCCTTTTCGAGCCCGCTCTTTCAGCGAGTTCAGAATAGATTACAAGTCCTTAGAGCTATTCCGAGGGATCCCCCATCCGGGAACTGGTTTTGACTTGCGAGCAGGGCCGAAGCCCTTAGACTACGCGGCCCTGAAACCACGGGGGCTTAGGAATCACGATGTACGCGGTCATTCAAACAGGCGGGAAACAGTATCGGGTTGCCGAGGGCGACAGGATTCGCGTCGAGAAGCTCGAAGGCGAAGTCGGCGCCAAAGTCGAGTTCGACGACGTCCTCATGGTCGGTGGCGAGAAGGTCGAAGTGGGCAAGCCCCATGTGAGTGGCGCCAAAGTCACGGCCGAGATCGTCGCGCAGGATCTTGCGAAGAAGATCATCGTCTTCAAAATGAAGCGCAGAAAGGGCTACCGGAACCGTCGCGGTCACCGGCAGCCGTACACCGAGCTCCGCATCGAAAGCGTGAAAGGCTGAGGCAACGCCATGGCACACAAGAAAGGTCAGGGCTCGTCCCGTAACGGTCGCGACTCGAAGCCGCAGTACCGAGGCGTCAAGGTATTCGGTGGGCAAGAAGTGCCGGCAGGCAGCATTCTGGTGCGCCAGGTCGGCCAGTCGTTCCATCCGGGCAACAACGTCGGGGTAGGCAAGGACTACACGCTCTGGGCAAAGGTCGACGGCGTCGTCAAGTTCGAACGTCGGGGCCGCAACGGCAAGCGCGTAAGCGTCTATCCCGCCGACAACTGAGCGACTCCTTGCAGGAGCGTTTTCCGGCGCCCGAGTTCGAATCCCCGTCGGGAAGCGTCTTTCCACCGCCCGCCGGACGCCGCGTTTACTGCAATCGCAACCTCCGTCTTGATCAGGTCAAAGCGGTAGGGTTCGACATGGATTACACCCTGGCGATCTATCGCCAGGCTGAGATGGATCGCCAAAGCATCGAGGCGACCGTCAGCAAGCTCGTCGAGCGGGGCTACCCCGAGGCGCTGCTCACGATGAAATATCGGACCGACTTTCCGATCCGCGGGCTGCTCATCGACCGAAAGCTCGGAAACGTGCTCAAGATGGATCGGTACCGATACGTCAAGAGGGCGTATCACGGCTTTCGCCAGCTCAGCCGCGAGGAGCGTCGCAGTGCATACCATACACGGCGCCTTCGTCCGGGTACCGGGCGCTATCACTGGGTCGACACCCTCTACGGGCTCTCGGAGGTGGCCGTCTATGCGGCGGTCGTCGAGCAGATCGACACCCACGGAGGTTCGGTGGACTATGGCCAGCTCTTCACGGACATCCGGGATTGCGCCGACCTCTCCCATCAAGACGGTTCGATTCTCGACGACGTGCTCTCGGACCTGCCTCGCTACGTCGAGCGTGATCCCGAGCTCGGAGTGCTGCTCCACAAGCTCCGAAGCGCCGGCAAGCGTCTCTTCCTGCTCACCAACTCGGGGCCCGACTACACCGATGCGATGATGTCCTACCTCCTGGGCGGGGCTCTTGAAGAGTATCCAAACTGGCGAAACTACTTCGACTTCGCCGTTACTGCCGCCAAGAAGCCTTCATTCTTCACCGACAAGGCCCGCTTCGTCGACGCGAAGACCTCCGCCCTGACGACCGAGCCCGAGCGCGGGCAGCTCTACCTGGGCGGCAACATTGCCGACCTCGAGCGAGCGCTCGGCTATTCGGGAGATGAGGTCCTTTACGTTGGCGACCACATCTACGGCGACGTTCTACGCGCGAAGAAGGAATCCACCTGGCGAACCGCCATGATCATCCAAGAGATGGACGACGAGCTTCGCGTCCTCCGCGAGCACTCGGTGAGCTTCGAGCGCTCGACGTCCCTCGAGCAGACCCGCGACG
Organism: uncultured Myxococcales bacterium; assembly: GCA_965365555.1. Lineage (GTDB taxonomy): Bacteria > Myxococcota_A > Polyangia > Polyangiales > Houyiibacteriaceae > SG8-38. The sequence continues at coordinate 2,171 of CBDUCC010000308.1, forward strand.
GCCTGCAGGACCAGCTCCGCGAGCAACAGGCTAGGCTCAAGCGAGTGGACCGCAAGCTCGCCGATCCGGAGCTCGGATCGGAGAAGGCGTCGTTCGAGGCTAAGCGGGTTCTGCATCGCCGTTCGATCGATCGACTGCGGGCACAACTCAAGGAGCTCGACGCCGAGCGGGCCGAGCTCGACGGTGCGCTGGACCAAGCCTTTCACCCGTTCTGGGGCTCCGTGTTCAAGGCCGGGAGCGAGGTGTCCAGCTTCGGCAGTCAGATCGAGCAGTATGCTGGCATCTACACCTCGCGAGCGACCAATCTCGCCCAATACTCCCCGATGCACTACTTCCGGAGCCCCCGTCATCGGATGCCCCACGAGCTCTAGCGTCGTCCTCTCGGTCGGGGCATCGGGCTGACTCGATTGCTACGGTACCTTTTTTCTGGTCGGGGATCTCTGCGCTTGTCTATACTGCGCACACCCTGACAACGGAGTGTGACATGGCGAAAGCAGCCACCAAGAAGACGACCAAGAAGAGCACCAGTAAGAAGCGAGCGGCGAAGAAGGCGCCTGCGAAGAAGGCGGCCGCGAAGAAACGCACAGCCAAGAAGTCTACGCCGAGGAAGCGCACGGCGAAGAAGGCGGCGCCGAAGAAGTCAGCGGCGAAGAAGCGCACGACGAAGCGCACGACGCCCAAGAAGGCCGGGCCGAAGAAGGCGACCAAGACGACGAAGAAGACGAAAAAGAAGACAGTGAAGGCTGAGGCCGCGGCGTTGAAGAAGGCCGCCAAGAAGCGCACCGCTGCCATCAAGAAGAAGCTCAGCAGAGCTGCCAAAGACGCGGAAAAGGAGACTGCGGCACTAAAGAAGAAAGCGCAGAAGAGTCTCAAGAAGGCCAAAGCCACCGCCAAGAAGCGTCAGGCAGCGACCAAGAAGAAGGCGACCAAAGCCCTTCATGACCTAGAGAAGAAGATCGACGAAGCAACCAAGGAACTGAAGGCTGCGGTCGACAAACCGGCCAAGAAGAAGAAGCGCAAGAAGCCGGCTTCGAAGAAATGAGTCTTCGAGCCCGGAGCTTTCGCGGCTCTGGGCTTCAACCTCCGTCCGTGCGTTCGATCTCGCTCGGGCGCCAACTCTCGTCGAACCAGCTTTGGAGCGGTCCGTGGAGCTGCAGGATCGCGAACCATCCTTTTCCGGCAACGGTCTGAATCCAGTTTGTTTCTTTCCCGGCGGGGGCTCGCGGACCGAAGTAGAGGGTGGTCGTGCCGTCTGGGTCGGGCATCGGCGCGCCCGTCTGACTGCCCAGGCTCGGCGTCGCGGAACGAGGGGCTTGGAGCATCGAGCGCGTCTGCGGATCGTAGACGACGATCGACCAGAAGTGCTTCGCGGGAATGTTCGGCGGAAGCCGGAGACGGTAGCTCCTGCCGCCGTCGAGATAGCGGCCTGAGGCGTCGGTTGCGCACAGGGCGTACTGCGAACCTTCCCCGAGTTTCGCATCGATCATGGCAGGCGTCGTCATCGTGCTTAGGTAGAAGAAGCGGGTTTGTGCGTCCTGCAGCCTCACGCCCCGATGCTCGAAGCGATGACTGTTGCCAACGAAAGGGGTGGTCCACTCCGAGTCTTCGTAGAGGGACGCTGCCGGATCTCGTTGGCGGAAGGCGAGTACCCGGGCCGTAGCGTTTGCGACGCTCGCCGCCTCGACGAGGAGATCGCGCAGTCGAGAATCCGGCGCGAAAGGTTTCCCCTTGGAGATCCCGATCGACCGAAGCAGCTCGACGAGCTCGGGCCCAAGGGCTTCGGTCGACTCCTCTTGGACCAGCTCGTCGATTTGCTCGAAGAGGCGGAAGTCACTCGCGGCAATCGTATTCATCGACTTCCCGCTGAGGCTGACGAACCGCACCGACTCGTCGGCCACCGATAATGGCTCCGATCTCGCATCTTCACCGTCGGGTGCGTTTGCGGGCTCGCCTGCAGCCTCGGCGACTTCCATCGCCTCGATCTCTTCGTCGCTGATCTCGATCTCGAGGGGATAGATCTCTACGTGTTCCTGCAGGTTCTGCACTGCGGGCGCGGGGTCAGCGTCGGGGGCGGGCCCGCGCCAGGAGACGACATTGCCGTAGGTCGCGGAGACAAAGTTGAAGTAGAGGTCCGAGATCTGCCCTTCGTACCTCGGCGGCACGAAGAGGAACATGCCTCCCTTGCCCTCGTCCGGGCCAACGTTCCCGAGGTCCGCGACATGTCGAAAGAGAAAGTCATCGACGACGCCGAGCGTGTTCGGCGGGCTCTGTACGACCAGTGCTCCGTCCTTCAGGTCGAGCCAGCTGAAAGCGTAGACGCTCTCGCTGTCTGACGTGAGAAAGAGCGAGTGGGCGTCCATCTTTTCGTCGAATACCCCGACGACCCCGTTGCCGGTCACACCGGCATCCCGCAAGCCCCGACGCATCGCGACGAGCGAGGCGCCGGGCAACATCGACAGAAAGGCATCGACGCCGCGCACGAAGTCCAGGTTGTCGTAGAGTCGCTCGACGCTCGGGGCGTCGGGCACGCCATGCAGGAAATCGAGCGTCCCGATGCGTGTTTCGATGTGACTCGGCGTGCGGATCGACGCCGGGATCTCGGTCCTCATCGCCGGCGGTCGTCGGAGCTCTTCGACGCGAGCGATCTCTGGCAGCAGCTCGATATCGCCGGGCCGCCAGCTTCGATCGAACCAGGCGGCCTCGGGGCCGTACAGGCGCAGGATCGCAAACCAGCCGGTGCCCGGCGTCGTCTGAATCCAGTTGGCTCGCTGCCGGCGG
>CBDUCC010000309.1:0-4941 GCA_965365555.1 uncultured Myxococcales bacterium
TTGAGGTCGCCGATGACGTCGCCCACGTTGGCGTCGGGCACGAAGACGTCGACCTTCATGATCGGCTCGAGGAGCTGGGGGCCTGCCTTCGGCATGCTCTGTCGGAAGGCCGCCTTCGCCGCCGTCTCGAAGGCCATCTGCGAGGAGTCCACCGCGTGGAACGCGCCATCGTTTAGGGCGACCTTGAAGTCGAGCAGCGGGAAGCCGCACAGAGGGCCCTCTTCCTTCATGACCTTGAAGCCCTTTTCGACCGCTGGGATGAATTCCTTTGGGATGTTGCCACCGGTGATGTTGGACTCGAAGACGAAACCCTCGCCGGGCTCCGCAGGTTCGATGCTGTAGTCGATCTTCGCGAACTGACCCGAGCCACCCGTCTGCTTCTTATGCGTGTAGCTGTCGGAGATCGCCTTGGTGACCGTCTCGCGGTATGCGACCTGGGGAGCACCGACATCGACCTCGACCCCGTGGCTTCGGCGAAGGATGTCGACCTTGATGTCGAGGTGAAGCTCGCCCATCCCCTTGAGGATGGTCTCGCCCGATTCCTGGTCGACCTCGACGCGGAACGAGGGATCCTCGGCGATCATCTTGCCCAGAGCCGTCCCGAGCTTCTCGCTGTTCGCCTTGTCTTTGGTGCTGACAGCGACGGAGATGACGGGGTCTGGGAAAACCATTGGCTCGAGCGTCGCAGGGTTCTTGACGTCGGCGAGCGTGTGGCCGGTGCGTACGTCCTTCAGGCCGACCATCGCGACGATGTCGCCGGCCTGGACACTGTCGACGATGGTACGGTCATCGGCGTGCATCTCGACCATTCGGCCGATTCGCTCGTTCTTGCCCGTGAAGGTATTGACCAAGGTGTCACCCTTGTTGACGACGCCCGAGTAAACGCGCACGAAGGTCAGCGCGCCGAACCGGTCATCCATGATCTTGAAGGCGAGCGCGCGAACCGGCCCCTCGGGATCGACCGTGGCGAACTTGCCGGTCTCGTGGCCCTCGATGTCGATCTCGGGCTGAGGCGGAACCTCGGTTGGATCGGGGAGGTAGTCGACGACGGCGTCGAGCACGAGCTGAATGCCCTTGTTCTTGAACGCTGAGCCGCAATACGTCGGAAAGAATGCGAGCTCGCGGGTGCCCTTGCGGATGCAGTTCTTGATCGTCTCGAGGTCGGGCTCGGTGCCCTCGAGGTACTGCTCCATTGCGTCGTCGTCCTGCTCGACAGCGGTCTCGATCAGCTCGAAGCGGTACTTTTCGACGAGCTCCTTCATGTCCTCGGGGACTTCCTGGACCTCGAATTTCTCGGGCAGGCCCGAATCGTCCCAGACGTAGGCCTTCTGCGTCAGAAGGTCGACCACGCCGACGAATTCGGCCTCGGTGCCGATCGGCAACACCATCACCAGCGGCTTCGCGTCGAGGATGTCCTTGATCTGGTCGATCACGCGATAGAAGTCGGCGCCCAGCCGGTCCAGCTTGTTGACGAAGATCAGGCGCGCGACCTTCGACTCGTTCGCGTAGCGCCAGTTGGTCTCGGACTGAGGCTCGACGCCGCCCGAGCCGCAGAAGACGCCGACGCCGCCGTCCAGCACCTTGAGCGAGCGGTAGACCTCGATGGTGAAGTCGACGTGGCCCGGCGTATCGATGATGTTCAGCTGGTGGTCATTCCAGAAGCAGGTGGTGGCAGCGGACTGAATCGTGATGCCTCGCTCCTGCTCCTGTTCCATGAAGTCGGTCGTTGCGGCGCCGTCATGGACCTCGCCGATTTTGTGGATCTTACCGGTGAGCTTGAGGATACGCTCCGTGGTCGTCGTCTTGCCGGCGTCGACGTGGGCGAAGATGCCGATGTTTCGGTATTTGCTGAGGTCTTTCATTGTTTCACTCGTCCAACTGCGCGTTAGGCCACGCGCCGGATACCCCGAACCCGCTGGTTTGCAAGCCCACGGCCCGCTGCCACCGGAATCGTCGAGAAAACCGAGGGTTCGACAAGCCCGTAGTCTTTGTCGCCGGATTTTCGCTTTCTTGAAATGGCAAAGAAATCTAGGCGCCCCATAAGAGCATCATGATGACGGGCAGTCAGAAAAATTGGGTCGCGATCGGAGACGTGACCGTCACCAAAGTGGGCGCACGCTGGGATGTCTACGTCGCAGGTCACTGGCACCTGTGTCGGGCCAGCGAAGAGCGCACGGTGTTCGAAGTCGCCGCCGCATTTGCGCAGCTTCGGCACGATGAAGCAGGGTATGGAGAGAACCCGAGCGCCTTCGTCGAGCGGGTCGGTGTTCGGTACGTCTGCGATCGGATCATCTTCGACCTGGAAGCGCGGAACACTCTCGTGGCCCGTTTCATGCGGGAGCACAGCCCCCGGCGCTCCATCACGCGTGCCGATGACATCGTCTTGGCGCTGCTCGGCGAGGCCCGGGCCCGGGCTTCTTGAGGAGAGGCTTGGAAGGGCGAGGCTCCGTGGGGTCAAGCACCCGATTCTGCGAGCGTCGAAGCCACGATGCCCAGCACAACCGGCGAGAAACCAAGCCCAATGTGCGTGGTCCGAACGCGAAGATGCTCGACGTTCGGGCTCCGACGGTCGATGCAGGCTCGCCATTCGACGATCCCGTCCGACTTGCTGTAGACCGCCGTGATCGGTACTCGAATCGGCGTTTGCTCGCGTTCCTCGATGAAGCGGTCGATCTCATCGAAGTCGGTTCCGCTGGCTCGATAGAAGCCCGCCGTCGTCGTGAATCGAGGCCCCCCGACGACTGGGGAGCCGAGTGTGACGACGCGGTGGACCTGCTTCGGAATCTCGCGTGCCGCTTCACGAGCTAGATAGCCCCCAAGACTCCAACCAATGAGACGTACGGGTTCGCCAACCGACGTGGCGTGGTCGGAAACCGCTTGGGTGACACGCGGGATGAGCTTCGGCACATCACCACCGTTCGTTCCGAGGCCCCATCCGCACACTCGATACCCGAGACGCTGCAAATAGGTTCGTAGGAAGACCGTCGAACGATCGCTGGTGCCGAAGCCGGGAAGCACCATCACGGGTTCGCCCTTGCCGCGCGGGTGTCTCAGAAGCGCCGGGACTCGCGTCACCAGCTGGACGAGCTCCGTCACCGCGCCCAGCTCGCGAACGGTGCGGGCCGCAGGAGGGCCAGACGCCGGTGGCGGAGCGTTCAGGTCTGAAAGGTCATCTTTCTGGTATAACATTGTTATTTTCATGTTATAGAATCAGAAGAACGGATGTCAAACTCGAAGCAGCAAGACGAGGTCTTCGATCGAATTCACGAGTCCGCAGCGGCGCTTCTCGAAGAGCGAGGCATCGACGGGGTCCAGGTGCGTGAGGTGGCGGAGCGGGCGAACACCTCAACGATGGGGGTCTATAGCCGTTTCGGGGGGAAACCTGGCCTGCTCGACGTTCTATACCGGCGTGGTTTCGAGCTCTTGAGGGCTGCCGCCGAACCGATCCAAGGAAGGGGAACGGCCGAAGACGAGCTCGACAGAATGTCCGACGGCTATCGTGAACACGCGCTCGCATCGCCGCGACACTACGACCTCATGTTCGGTCGTGGGGTGCCAGGCTTCGAGCCGAGCGAAAGTGCGCGAGCCGCAGCGCTTGCGAGCTTCGAGGCTTGGGTGGGGTCCGTGCGGCGCGCGACTGACGCGGGGCTGCTCGCGGGAAACGTGGAAACCAACGCGTTTCGACTCTGGGCCTTGAATCATGGGTTCGTCAGCCTCGAGCTGAGCGGTATGGCTCCCGCGGGGAGCGAGCGAACTCAGAGGCGCCGGCACCGTGAGGCGTATCGTGCGCTTCTCGTAGGGCTGCGGCCCTGACGCGGGTCGCTCAGGAAGCGGGGAGCGGAATGTACTCCCCGTCGTCGCCCGCAATTTGGGGGAACCGCCCTTCTTTCCAATCGAGCTTTGCCTGCTCGATGCGCTCTTTGGAGCTGGATACGAAATTCCACCAGATGTGGCGGGCCTCCGGGAACGGCTCGCCGCCAATCAGCATGAGCTTCGAGTCGGCCCCTGCGAAGAGAGTCGCCTGCGAGCCGGGCTGGAAGACGAGCATCCGCGGTCTGTTGGAGCGCTCATCCGCGGAGCGAACGTCCCCGTCCACGAGATACGCAGCTCGGTCGGTGTACTCTTGTGGGAGCGTGAGCTCGCTTCCGGCCGACATCCTGGCCTCGACGTAGAAGAGGGGCGAGAAGACGCGAACCGGAGAGGAAGCGCCATACGCGCTTCCAGCGAGGATGCGAAGGTGAACGCCAGACAACTCCACTTCGGGGATCGAGTCGCTTGGATGGTGGTGAAACTCCGGCTCGGTCTCTTCGTGCGCCTTTGGCAGAGCGACCCATAGCTGAATCCCGTGAACCGCGGGGCCGCTTGCGCGCTCGGCGGGGGAGGTTCGCTCGGAGTGTGTGATCGCGCGGCCGGCGGTCATCCAGTTGATGGCACCAGGGCGGATCGCTTGGTGGGAGCCGAGGCTGTCGCGGTGGACGATCTCGCCCTCGAAGAGGTAGGTCACGGTGGCGAGGTTGATGTGGGGATGGGGCCTCACGTCGATCCCCTCGCCGACCGGAAAGCGGGCCGGTCCCATGTGATCGAAGAAGATGAACGGGCCAACCATGCGGCGTTTGGAGGCCGGCAGGACCCGCCCGACCTGGAACCCACCGAGGTCACGGGAACGGGCCTCGATGATGGTTTCGATTTCAGCGCTCGCGCAGTCGACGCAGGCGGGCTCGGTGCTCACGTGAACCGTCATCCGCTCACCAGCTCTCGTTGAACGGGCGCACCTCCGTCTCGAAGGTCCAGGCCGACTTGGGCTGCACGGCGACCTGGTAGACGGTTTCGGCGATGTCGCTCGGCTTGAGGGAGTTGGCGTCGGCCTCTTGATCGTCCGTCCCGATGCGGCCGTCGACGATGACGAGGGCCACGTGAATTCCCTCCGGCCCTAGCTGGCGG
>CBDUCC010000310.1:0-4908 GCA_965365555.1 uncultured Myxococcales bacterium
GGGACTTCGATCGGCATGGGCGTCGCGCTCGGGCTCTCCGGCCTGGTGCTCTACCGCCAGTTTGGCGTGTTCATCCCGCTGATCACATGGATCCGTGCCGTCCTTGCCGCGGCGGCTGGCTACCTGGTCTCGCACGCTCTTCCGCACGATTCGGTCGCCTTTGGGCTCCTGTCCCTAGGTGCCGGATTCGTCGCGGCCCTGGCCGCGTTGGTGCTCACTCGCGAGCTCGCCGGGGATGACTGGATCGCACTTCGCAGGATCGTCAGGCGGGACTAGTCTTCTCGACGGTAGTGCCCGCTCCGTCCGCCGCGCTTCTCGAGGAGGATGACCTCTTCGATCGACAGGTCTTTGTCGATGGACTTGAGCATGTCGTAGAGGGCGAGGGCCGCCACGGTCACCGCAGTCAGCGCTTCCATCTCGACACCGGTACGATCGGCGCATCGAACGGACGCTTCGATCAAGAAGCGCTCGTCATCCGCGGCCGGCTCCAAGGTCAGGTCGCAACCGGTAATGGCCAAAGGATGGCAGAGTGGGATGAGCTCGGAGGTCTTCTTGGCGCCTTGAATGCCGGCGATCCGGGCCGTGGCCAGCGCATCGCCTTTCGGTACCTTGCCGCCGAGCAACACGTTCCGCGTGGCAGGCTTCATCCGCAGGGTCGCCCGCGCACGCGCCTCGCGCGTGGTCTCGGCCTTGTCCCCGACATCGACCATCCTGGCCTGGCCTCTCGGATCCAGGTGCGTGAGCTCGTCGTCCGTCTTCATCAATCCGCGTGCGAAACCTCGTAGCCGGCGCGCGGGGGGATCGTAGCGGTCCCTGCCATCCGAGCAATGAGCTCCACACGGGAATGTACGCCGAGCTTGGAGAAAATTCGCTTCAGGTAGGTGTTCACCGTGGATACGGTGAGCCCGCTCTCCGAAGCGATCTCGCGGGTGCTCGAGCCGCCGACCAGCAACGAGACGACATCCCGCTCACGCGGGGTCAGGGGAGCCCGCTGCAGCGTTTCGGCGATCGCCTCCCCGGGACGCCGGCTCCCCGCGACGGCCAGGCGTGCCGCGCAGCCGAGCCCTCGCGCGAAGATTCGAGAGGCCCACTTGAGCACTTCCAGCTCTGGACCGACCGGTGCGTCACCGACGATCTCGAGGTGAAGCGTGCCCACCGGAGCCCGACCCTGCCGAAGAGGCAGCGAGATGCTGGGCTCGCCCGCGGACAGCTCGGATTCACTGCTGACGGGGGACATATCGGAGCGCTCAAGCCGAAAGGAATGAGCCCCGACGAGGCCTGCGAGCAGGGTCGCACCGCGCATAGGATAGGTCCGGACGGGGTCGAGCTCCGTCAGGTGCTCTGCGATCTCCATCAGCCTTTCGCTCGATGTCACGGCCCGGTCCTGTACTCTGCATTGAGCGGGGAGATCGACGGGATTGTCAACCCTCGGTATTCCAGGTGTACGAAGACCCCGGGATTCGCTCGATCCGGAAGGCGGAAACGAGCTCTTCGGGCCGAATGGGGTCTCGGCTGCGGGTGAGTCCGAGCGACTGAGCGAGCATGCCGATCACCTCGTTCGGAGTACGACCGGACTCGCGCATGGCCTCGATCGGCGGGGCGCCGAAGCGCTTTGAGAGGCGCCTGCCCTGCGGGCCGAGGACCAAGCCAACGTGCGCAAACGCAGGAACCGGAAGCTCGAGTGCCCGGTAGAGTGCGATTTGGCGGGGCGTCGACGAGAGGAGATCGGCGCCACGGATCACCTCGGTGATTCCCGCGGCGGCATCGTCGACGACGACCGCGAGCTGATACGCCCACGTCCCATCGGCGCGTCGTAGGACGAAATCGCCGCCCGCGGCGCCCTCGGGATACGGGCCCGCGATCCGATCGGAGAAGCCTGGCGAGGGATCGGCGAATTGGAAACGCATGGAGGCTGGGCGCTCGGGTCGCGTCGGACCTCGACGACAGGTGCCCGGATAGCGGGGGCCCTCGTCTCCGTGGGGCGCGCTCGCGATCGCCGCGATCTCCTTGCGCGAGCAGGTGCAAGGATACACCAGGCGCTTGCGCACGAGCTCCTGAAACGCTGCCTCGTAGGCCTCGTCGCGAGCGGATTGGTAGACCGGGCCTTCGTCCCAGTCGAGGCCGAGCCATTCATGATCGCGGCAAATCGCCTCGGCGGAGCCGGGCACGACGCGGGGTCCGTCGAGATCCTCGATCCGCATGAGAATGCGTCCACCTAGCTTGCGCGCTCGCAGCCAGGCGACCAACGCGGTTCGTGCATGCCCCAGGTGCATCTCCCCCGTCGGCGAAGGAGCGAAGCGAGTGCGATACGTCGAGGCCACTTCGTTCCTTTATCCGACTTGCGCCAGGGCGGCCATGCAGGGCATCTTCGGGCCGTGCGGGGACGAAGCGATGTATCTGGGTGCTTTCCGACCGGGCGCCACTACCCGGGGATTGCCGACCGGATCGCAGACGCGATCCAGAACGTCGAGGGCTTGTGTCAGGAGTTCGAGCCCGGCTCCTCCTGGGAGGACATCCCGCTGGTCGTGGTCGACTTCGAAACCACGGGCCGCGATTCCCAAACCGATCGGGTGATCGAGGTCGGGCTCGTGACCTTCGAGAAAGGAACCGTGAGCAGCCGAGAGAGTCTTCTCGTGAACCCTGGCATCCCGGTGCCCGAAGAGTCCCGAGCCGTGCACGGAATCGGCGATGAGGAACTCGCAGGCGCGCCGCACTTCGCCGCCGTGATGCCGCGGGTGCTCGAGCTCCTTCAGGGCAAGCTGCCCGTGGCGTACAACGCGTCGTTCGATCGGGGGTTTCTCCTCGAAGAGATTCGACGCGCGGCCTCTGGGGGAATGACGGCGGGCGACATGCCGCCCGCCGCCCGCGAGGAAGTCGTCTGGATCGACCCGCTCGTCTGGGCACGCGAGATTCTGAAAGAGCTCAAGAGCCGACGACTCGGCGATGTTGCGAAACACCTGGCTGTCCCGCTCGAGCAGGCCCACCGTGCGGCGGGCGACGCCGTGGTTACGGGCCGAGTTCGGCTCGCGCTCGCACCCCAGATGCCGCGTGTGTACGGGGAGCTCGTGCGACTGCAGAAGCGCTACGCCGCGTTTCAGGACGCGGAGCGCGCCGCCTGGAAACGCTTTCGGTGAGCCCGAAGGTCACCAAGGCACGCCTGATTTGGGTTCCGTTCGCCCTGATGGCGGTGGGGAGCTGGGTTCCGACCGCCTGGATGTGGTCGCAGGGGATCGAGTGGTCCGGCGCGGCCGGACGTGCCGTGGCGATCTGGTACACGGTGCCGGCTCTCCTTGCGGTCCTGCTCGTGCAGGGCCCGTGGCTCAAGCAGCCGGTTCTCGAGCCGCTCGGGATTCGGCTGAGAGTGAACCGCTGGTGGGGTCTCGCCTGGCTATTGCCGGTAGCACTGCTGTTGATCGGCATCGCGCTGGTATGGGCGGCCGGGTTCGAACCCGTGCTCACCGTCGAGCAGCTCGTCGCGAACAAGCGCTCTGCGGTACCGCCTGACCAACTGGCGGAGTTCGACGCTTACCTCGCCAAGAACACACCGCCCCATCCTCTGATGCTGATCGTCATGGGCATGCCGGCCGGACTCACCTTCAATTTGATTCCTGGAATGTGCGAGGAGGTCGCGTTCCGCGGCTACTACTTTCGCGAGCTCTCCGGCGGTTTTTGGGCGCGCTCGACGAAGATCGGTGTGCTGTGGTGGATCTGGCTCGCGCCCTCGGTCGCAATCGGGAACTTCTATGGAAGCCCAGGCCTGGCAGGCGTCGCACTCCTGCTGCCATGGTGCGTCCTCGCCTCCTGGGTTCTCGTCTACATGCGAGTCCGAAGCGAGTCGGTCGTCGCGACGGAGGTAGACCGAGGAAAGATGATCGCGCTCAAAGCCGCCGCACATGATCTCACTTTCGGTACGCCAACTTGGTTGGCGCCGTTCTATGGAGTTGCAGGGATCGTAGCGCTGGGCCTCGTGTGGCTGGCGTGCTGGGCCGATGACCGGCGTCGAACCACCGGAAAGCTGACGACGAGCTGAGGAGCAAATCGCCTTGAAAGACGCAGCAAAGCTTGGTCTACACCGCCGATACGGCGGCTACGCGCTGATCACCGGCGCGGCGCGCGGAATCGGTCAGGCGTTCGCTCGCTATCTTGCCGAGGATGGCTTCGACCTGCTCTTGGTCGATCGCGAGGCCGAGGAGTGCCGGGCGCTCGCTGCAAGCCTCGGCAAGGCGCACGGCGTCGATGCCCGAGCACTGGTCTGCGACCTGGCCGAACCCAGGCTCGAAGAGCGAGCAAACGCCTGGGCCGAAGAGTATGACGTGGGACTTCTGGTGAACAACGCCGGCATCTCGCCGCTCGATCCGTTCCTCGAGATCCCACTCAAGACGCACCTCGAAACCTTGGACGTCAACTGCCGAGCGGCGCTCGTCATGACCCACGTATTCGGTAGCTCGATGGCGAGGAAGGGTCGTGGCGGCATCCTGATCATCTCCTCCGCGTCGGCGCTCTCGGGATCTCCGTACTTCTGCCACTACGCGGCGACGAAAGGCTACGGCCTGAACTTGGCCTGCGGACTTTGGGCAGAGTTGCGGGGAAGCGGGATCGATGTCCTGGCCGTCTGCCCGGGAATGACCGACACGAAGCCGGTCCAAGACCGGCGTCTCGGCGACGACCTGCCGTTCTACATCCCCTTGACCGAGCCCGGGACCGTGGCCTGGAGCTCGCTTCGTCGGCTGGGAAAGCAGCCCGCTTGGGTGCCCACGTTCGCGGACCGGATCTCGGCCAGCCTGATGTCGCGGCTGATGCCACGACGTTGGACACTCTCGATCATGAAACGATCGATCGAGCGCATGCGGGGCTAGGCGGGCGGGTCGCCCTCACGACGAGCTGCCGCGGACCGAGGGTGGACCCTTT
>CBDUCC010000311.1:0-4885 GCA_965365555.1 uncultured Myxococcales bacterium
CATCGACCAAGTCGCCCCAGCCGTTGATCAGGTCGGCGTAGTAGAAGCGAAGCTTGCCTCGAAGACCGGCGATCGGGTCGATCCCCAGCACTACCGTCTCGCCGTAGATGATCGCCCGACCGTCTGGGTCGAATACGAACGTATCTTTGACCACCGTCCGCCAGAGACGAAGCTGCTCGATGTATCCGGCGTGCAAGGTTCCGTCCATTTCGCCGGAGACGAACTCGTTGAGGATGTCCCGGCCGAGGCGTTTGCCAAGGTCGGTGTCGAGGTGGAAAAGCACGCTCGCAAGCAGCGAGATGATGGCGAGCAGGGGCCAACCGAGGAACCAGCTGAAGAGGCGGTAGATCCAGCGCATCAGAACGCCTCGCCGATCGTGAAGTGAATCGCGCCGGGCACGCCGCCTCGGATGAACCGGAAGATGTTGAAGGCGTTCGGCGGCGGAGTGCCGTTCACCACCTGCCAGCGCGGAATCAGGAAGCCGAAGTCGAGGCGAATCGGACCGACGGGAGTGCGGTAACGGAAGCCGAACCCTGCGGCGGCGCGGATGTAGTTGAAGCGCCAGGTCTCGCCGCGGTTGACGTCGCCGAAGTCCATGAAGAGCGCCGTCGCGAACGATTGAGTGACCGGCACGCGCCACTCGACCCCGGCCTCCCATTTGCGAAGGCCGCCATCGTTTCGGGCATCGAAGCCCTCGCGGTTGAGCGAGTTGACGCTGCCGGGGTCGCCGAGGAAGCCGCCAAAGAACCCTCGATGCGTGGTCGGTCCACCCGAACGAAGTCGGTAGTTCTGCGGGCCGAGCGCTTGGCCTACGAGGTCGAGGCGGGCCTGGTCACGAGAGAAGAGAAACATCGCTCCGATGCCAAAGCGAAACGCGAGCGTCGAGGAGAGGGGCAGGGGGGCATAGCCACGTACCTCGGGGGAGACGCGGATGTACTGCCAGGAGCGGCGTAGCTTTGCGGGCGACTGCTGACTGCTCACGCGGAAATACAGCCCCTTACGCGGGCTCCGTGAGTCGTCGCGAAGATCGACGATGATGCTCTCATCGAAGAAGACGACCTGGTAGCTCGAAGGGTATCGGGGGTCTTGGTCCACGGTCAGGTAGGTGTCGTAGTTCAGACCGCCAACGAGTAGGAGGCGACCATCGTAGAACGGTCGCGAGAGGCTTCCGCGAATCTGGAGGTCATGCCGCCGGAAGAGCTCGAACGGGTCAGGTCCCCAGTCGTGACGAAACTGAATCGCCGAGGTCGTGCGAGGCTCGAGGAACGCCGGCCGCCGGTACTCGACGCGAAGCTCGTTGCCAAACAAGAAACCTCGGCCAAACCGGAAGAATGGGTCCTGTGCGACGATTTTGGGGCGATCCTCGATGCGCAGGCGTCGAAAACCGGTGATGAAGTTCCGATGCTCGAATAGGCCGAACAAGTGAACGTCGGAGATCCGGGTATCCTGCTCGAGTGTCAGCGTCGCGATCGAGCCACTCTGCACGCCTGCGCCGATGCCCCAGCGAATCTCGCGACCGGGCTCAACCTCGATGTTCACGTCGACGACACCAGTGCAGCGCTCTTCGTCGTCGACTCGTGGGTTTTCGGTCACGTTGACTGATGCGAGCGCGCCGAGCGCGTAAACCGCACGCTGAGCGTCGGCGAGGGAGCTCGCGCTGTACCGGTCCCCTTCGTGCAAGTCGGCGACATCGAGGATCGTCTTGGCGGGAAGGTCCCCGTAGCCCGTGACGGTGACCTCGCCCAACTTGCAGGATGGACCGGGCTCCACGTAGAGCTGCACGAACGCTTCGCGGGCTTCCCGGTCGATGTCGACCCGGCCGGAGACGAGCCCGCAGGCATAGCTCGCTTCCCGAAGTCGTCGCCGAATCGCGCGCTTGCTCCGCTCGTAGAGTGCCTCGTCGAAAGGTTGCCCGACCGAGAGGCCGACCGCGTTCTCGATCTCCCTGCGCTGCGCGTCGGTCAGAGCCTCATGGCCCTCGACGTCGATCGTCTTCGTCAGGACCGGCTGCCCCTCTTCGACCTCGACTCGGATCGAAAGCTTGCACCCCTCGCCTTCGCCCGCTCGAGTGCAGGGCGACTCGCCGGGGGTCGTCGTGATGATCCGGTCCTCGGCAGCGGCTGACGGTGGATCGAACTCGGTGCTGACGACGGCCGCGTCGTAGTAGCCTCGGGCCTGGTACCAGCGCTCGATACGGTCGAGGTCACGCTCGAAGACGGCCGAGTCGAGGGTTGGCCAGCCCTTTCGGAGTTTCCTCCACAGGTCGAAAGAGACCCGCTTTCCCTCGAAGGGCGGCACCCCACACTGGCGGTCGGGGCTGGTGCCGAAGGCGATGGTGACCCGGTCTCGCTCTTGGCTCGCCATGCAGGCCCGCAGCGCCTCGTCATCGAGCTGCTCCATCCCGCTGAAACGAATCCGATCGATGCCATATGCATCCTCTGGGATCGTCTTGCACCCGCCCAGCAAAAGGAGCAGGAGCCAGATGCATCGCCGGCCGCCCATCTACCTAGGGCTTGTAGCGCGACGGGCCCTGTTTCCGCCAGCGATCGACGTGATTTCGGCCGTTTGGCGGCGATGCCCGGGGGCTGCTAAAGCTAGCGCCGCAGAGCCATGAAGCACTACTTCGTTCAGACCTTCGGCTGCCAGATGAACGTCCACGACTCGCGTCGGATCGAGGAGGTGCTGCGCCAAAGCGGGTACCGGCCTGCCGAGGAGCCTGCTCTGGCCAATCTGCTCATCGTCAACACCTGCAGCGTGCGCGAGAAGGCAGAGCACAAGTTGATGAGCCTTCTCGGCACGTTCCGGCCGTTCAAGGAGTCCCAGCGAGGCACGGTTCTCGCCGTCGCTGGCTGCGTGGCGCAGCAGGAAGGCGAAAAGCTCCTGCGCAAGGCGCCGTTTGTGGACATCGTTCTCGGCCCCGACAACATCGCCGAGCTCCCGGCCCTGATTCGGGAGGTCGAGCAGGGGGCGCCCCCCATCACCCGCACCGTGTTCGACATGGACGACCCGCAATTCCTCCGGGCCACCCCTCATGCCGATCGCAGGGAGGTGACCGCGTACGTCACGGTCATGAAGGGGTGCGACGAGCGCTGCACCTTTTGTATCGTTCCTTATACCCGCGGTTCCGAGCGCTATCGTGCCGCCGACGAGATCGTCGGGGAGATCGCCGAGCTGGTTGCCGGCGGGGTGCGCGAGGTGACCCTGCTTGGCCAGACCGTGAACTCTTGGCACGAGCCCGGCGCACAGGCCGATGCGGCCAGGCGCGAGTCCAAGACGGCGCCTTCGACCTCCCAGTTTGCCGGGCTCCTTCGGCGGATCGCCCGGGAGGTGCCCGACCTTCTTCGACTTCGGTACACCTCGCCGCACCCTAGGCACATCACTCCGGAGCTTGTCGCCGCGCACGCCGACCTCGACCTGCTCCCGGCGCACGTTCACCTCCCGGTTCAGTCCGGTTCCGATCGTGTGCTCCGTCGGATGGCTCGGCGATACACCGCCGAGGACTACGTGACCCGCACGGACGCGCTCAAGGCCGCGCGAGCAGGGCTCACGCTCTCGGCCGACTTCATCGTCGGGTTTCCTGGCGAAACCGAAGAGGACTTCGAACAGACGCTGGAGCTCGTGAAGCGGGTTGGTTTCGTTGCCGCGTTCGCGTTCAAGTACTCGCCACGGCCTTACACTCCTGCGCTGAAGCTCGGTGACGAGGTTGCCGAGGAAGTGAAGGACGACCGGCTCGCGCGCCTCTTCGCCGTCGTCGAGACGCAGCAACAGGCTCATCTTCGCTCGCTCGTCGGGCGTGAGCTGCAGGTACTCGTCGAGGGACCGTCTCCTGGTGACTCGGGACGCTTCGCGGGGCGGAGCGAGCGAAACGAGATCGTGCACTTGGTGGCCCCGGAAGGCTACGATCCCACGGGCGAGCTGGTCCGCGTCACAATCGACGAACCTTTCCGGCACAGCTTGTCCGGATACATGCGAGGCGCCGAGCCTCGAGATCCTCGCGGACGCCGCACCCGGCTATCCGTCGTCGACGCAGGAGGCACAGTCTGAGTAGGGAATCGCTCTGGTCGCGCCTTCGTCCCTGGCGCTTCGCGCTCCTCTACATGGCGCTGATCTTCACGATCTCGTCCTTCGAGGTCGCGGTGCCCGGCGTGGACCGGCTTCCGTTTCGTGACAAGGCGATTCATTTCGTCGAGTACGGGGTGCTCGGCTGGCTTTGCGCTCGCGCCGCCGCGCAGTCCTGGCCATCCGTCCCAATCCGGCGGACCTTCGCGTTCGCCGTGTTCGTCTCGACGCTGTACGGGCTCTCCGATGAGGTGCATCAGGCATTGGTGCCCGGACGCTCCTCGGAGCTCGCGGACGTGGTCGCCGACTTCGTCGGAAGCATTGCAGGGGCCGCTGCTGCCCTCGTGTTTTCAACGCGATCGGTGAGCCAACACACGGGAAAATTCACCTCGACGGACTAGTTGGCATTGACGGTTCCAATCGCGCTGTTCTACTCTTAATCCATGAGGACGGAGGCGTCCTCGGTCGAGAAAAACATCAGACTTAGCCGGCGGAACCCCCCCACATGTCCACCGGTTGTCCCCCGCCCGGTCGTATCTCCCCCCCTCCAAACGACCGGGCGACCCTTTTTAAGCGGTCGACTTCCGGACCATGAGTCGCCGCGCTCGAGTCACGTTCGAGGCCTTCGAGCATGGTGCAGCTGTGGGCTCGTTCAAACGCTATTTTCCGATCCCGTTCCTTCTCGTCGGTCTCGGCGGACAATATGGCCAGGTCCAGCCATATCGCTTCGTTACGAAAATGCCCGACGTGGACGATCTCGCCAGGTGCAGGACGGTCGACCAACTGGAACAGTTGCTCGGTCCGGAGGTCGCTTCGGGCAAGGTCG
>CBDUCC010000312.1:0-4881 GCA_965365555.1 uncultured Myxococcales bacterium
GGTGCCGCCCTGGATGCGAGCCACTCCGGTCGACCCGGATTCGCTCGAGCCCGTGGACGATGAGTGTGTCGGCCTACTTCGACTGGACGACTGCGCAAACCTCGACTCGGTCTGCTGTATTCAAACGGGCGACCTGGCACGACGTTCGGAGGACGGCATCATCGTGCTCGGCCGTGCGCCCGGTACTGTACCGCGTGGCTGCTCCCTCGCCGCAGATCAAGCTCTTGGACGCCATGGCTGAGCGCAGTGCCATCCTACGCGAGCGGGCGATCGCGGTGAAGCGAGCCGGGGAGCGGCTGGCGAAGGTGTCCTCCGAAGCCCGCGGAGCGTGGATCGCGGACGCCGCATCGGCGTTGATCAAAGCTGCGAGCGAGGCGCGCGAACCGCTGGCAGACTCGACGGGACTCTCCCCGGAGATGGTCGACTGGGCGGTCCGCACGACGCTCGAGACCTGCGACCGAGCGAGCCTTGAGGAACTCCATCGGGCGGCGACCGCCGATGGTGGCTCGGCGATCGAGATGCTCTCGGTCGTGCTCGCAGGAAACCTATTCACCGCCACGGTACGCGCGATGCTGGTGCCGCTCCTTCTCGGCGTCCCCGTGCTGGCCAAGACTTCTTCACGAGAGCGGATGTTCCCGGCCATGCTCGCCGAAGCGCTGCGGAACGCCGATGCGGAGCTTGCCGAGGCCGTCGAGCTCGTCTCGTTCGCGGGAGGAGACGAAGCGATGGAAGCGGCGTTGCTCGAGCACGCGAGCGCGGTGGCCGTGTACGGCAGCGACGAGACGATTTCGGCAATCCAGGCGCGGCATCGAGACCGTCCCCTGATCGCCCACGGACACGGTCTGAGTGCAGCCTACTGCGGCCGCGAGGCTCTCGGGACCGACCGCGCGAACACGACCCTCGAAGCGCTGGCCCTCGACATTGCCGCGTACGATCAGCGCGGCTGCTTGTCCCCGCAGGTCGTCTACGTCGAGGCCGAGTCGAGCTCGCTCGTCGAGATCGCCGAACGGCTCGGAAGGGTCGGCCTCGCTCCGCTCGCGGCCGAACTGCCGCGGGGCCCTCTCCCCATCGACGCGGGTGCTGCGCAGGCACAGTGGCGCGGGCTCGCCGAAGCGACCGGAGCGCTCATCCAAGGACAGAACTTCGCGATCGCAGCCGTCGACGCAGACGAGCTGCGCTGGAGCCCGGGCTACCGAAACGTGAGTCTCGTCGCCGTCGAAGGACCGGAAACCGCGGCGGATGCGCTCGCGACGCTCGGCTCTACGCTGAAGTGTGTGGGGGTGGACCAAGCCTCGGCCGACCACGCCCGCACCGCGCTCGCAACGCATCAGGGGCTCAACGCGTACACCTGCCGGCTTGGAACGATGCAAACCCCTGCGCTCGACGCCCCATCGGACGGCAAGCCTGTCTGGCACGGCCTGCTTCGCTAGACCCCGATGAATAGACGCTGGCCGAAGTTTCGCTCGAGCTTTGCGCCGAAGATCTTGGAGGCCGCACTCTCGATGTCGTACTCGATGCGCTTGAACTGGAACTCCCGTGTGTCGCTGTCATACACGGTATAGCTGGCGCGATTGTCGTAGTCCCTCGGCTGCCCGACGGAGCCGACACTCACGATGTACTTGATGCCATCTTCGAGCACGAAGTCCTCGGGAGCGAGCTCCTCGACATGCCCTGGTCGAAGCGCGAACACTTTGCAGAGGTGGGAGTGGCCGATCAACGTGATGTGACCGAGCTCGTTCCAGATCGGCAGGCATTCGGCAGCCTGATCGGGCGCGAAGATGTACTCGAACTCTTCGAGTCGGACGGGCGAGCCATGACAGAGATGAACCCCGACTTCGTCGAGGCAGTGCTTGTAGGGAAGCTCTTTGAGCCAGGCCATGTTGTCGGCGGTGAGCTCGCGAGCATGAAGGTCGAGTGCCTCGCGCGCGGCCTCGTAATAGTACGAGTAGTCCATTCGCCCAGCGACCGCTGCGTCGTGATTTCCGAGGATGGTGACCTCCGCGACATCGCGCACGATATCCGCGCACTCGTTCGGACTTCCGCCGTAGCCCACGACGTCGCCGAGGCAATAGTAGACGTCGATCTCCTCGCTGGAGTAGGCGTCCATGACCGCGCTCATGGCTTCCAAATTGGCGTGTACGTCGCTAAAAATGCCGAGCCGCATGATCGATTCGCCGGTTACCTCGAATGCTCCATCGTACACGAAAGCCCCCCCTCGGTCGAAGTGAGAGGAGCGGGGCGGGTCTCGTCTGAGGCTAACGCATGGCGTGGGGGATGGCCAGTTCGAGGAACCAGGCTATCGTCGGCCTGAAATGGAAAGCGACAGCGCGGTAATGGACCTCACGGTCGCCTGTGTGACCTCGGTGAAGAACGCTACTGGACTCGAGCTCGACCTCACACAGGACACGCTCCCGATCCTGGACCACTACGCGAAACTGGCGGACTCGAACAGAGACGAGATCGTCTCGCTCGTGGCCCCGATGTGCGGTGCGTATTTCGGCGAGCTGATCCGAAGGCAGCTGGGTGACGGCAAGTGGCGCACCGATGCGGAGGATCACTCCGAGTGGCGACTGAGGTTCGACCAGTGCTCGTTGATCTTCAACCCGATCGGTGTGGCGCTCGAGGTCCTGCTGTCTCAGGATGTGGCCGATTGGGGCGCCCACCTGCAGACCGCCCCCGAAGACCAGCTCCGCGTGAACAAGGCGCTCGAGGTGTACGGCGACGTACGCGACCGAGACTACTACACGTTCGCGGTCCGAAACGAGGCGATCGAACAAGCGTACCTTGGTTTAGTGAATAATCCCGGAGGCATGGACCCAGAGGGTTGACATGATGAGGGGTGCCTCCATAGTTGCCCAAGGGCCTGGAAACACTAGCGTTTTCAGCCAATGGATGTGACGGTTTCAGACACAACGGCCACCCCGGCGCCGGCCTGCGGTGACCTGCTCACCACCGGTGACATGGCCCGGTTGAGCGAGAGCACGCTCCGCACGGTCCGATTTTACGAGCAGGAAGGGCTGATCGAGCCCGAGCGTCGCAGCTCCTGCGGTCACCGGCTCTTCAGCGGTCGCGAGTTGATGAAACTTCAGCTGGCCCTAGACCTTCGGGAGTCCGGTCTATCGCTACAGGACATCAAGGATTTATTCTCTCTGAAGTCCAGTTGTGCCTGCCCGGAAGAAGCAAGCGCTCGGATGAGCAAAGTGCTGATGGAGCAGATCGACACGATGCAACAGAAGATCGCGAAGCTCCGGAAGCTCAGAGAGGAGCTAACCGCCATGGTGTCGGTATTGACGGAGTGCCAGTCCTGTGAAGCGGGCAGCTTTCCCCTCGCTTGCGAGAGTTGCGACGTCCTCGGAAGCCCGCAACTACCGCGAGCGCTCCAGGTGCTCTGGAACGAGTGCGAATAGGGGCGCTCATGGAATGGCAACCGAGTACTCCGCTGTCGGCAGAAGAGCTGGCCAACCTGCCGATCTTCCCGCTTCCACGCGTGGTCTTCTTTCCTGGAACGGCACTACCACTGCATCTGTTCGAGCCGCGGTACACACGGATGGTCGAGGAATGCATGGACCGAGGTTGCACGGCGATGGCGGTCGCGCTGCTGGCACCCGGTTGGGAAGACAACTACGAAGGCAACCCAGAGATCTACGAGATCGCCGGTGCCGGTCGTATCGTGGCGCATCAGGAACGCGCCGATGGCACCCACGACATCATCTTGCACGGGCTCAATCGAGTTCGCTTGAGCGAGTTGCCCTGTGAAGACCGGCCCTACCGTTGCGCCCGCGCAGAGCCTCTTGCCGACGTCGGGAATGCGAGTCCGACCGACATGATGGCGATGATGGCCTGCGCGACGCGAGTAGCAGGCAAAGTGAGAGAACGTCAGCCGGATTTCGCGCTTCAGGTCTCGGCGGAGCTGGCGCCGGCACGCGCCGCGGACGTCATCGCCGACCAACTCGTGGTGAGCCCCGAGGAGCGGCAACGCATTCTCGAGATGGTCGACGTGAGCAAGAGGGTCGGTTTGGTGACCCAGTCCGTGGCGTCACTCCTCGCGCAGCTTTCGGAAGCACACGCGCCATCATGAAGGCGTGTGGAACGGGGTGGCGGCCTGTGGTAGCGAGAGTTCACTGATGAGCCAGTCGCTAAAGCACGAACCCACCGTGGACCGCTACGCGGAATCCAGGCTGCCGACGCAGTTTGGCGATTTTCGGGTGGTGGTCTATCGGGAGCGAGGCGCGGACAAGGAGCATCTCGCAGTGATCGCCGGCAAGGTCCAAGATGCCGAGGACCTGTTGGTGCGAGTGCATAGCGAATGTCTGACCGGGGAAGTGCTTCAGTCGCTGAAATGCGATTGTCGCGATCAGCTCGACCTCGCGCTCGAGAAGATTCAAGCCGCCGGCAAGGGAGCCGTGCTGTATCTGCGGCAGGAGGGTCGTGGGATCGGCCTCGGGAACAAGATTCGCGCGTACGCAAAACAAGACGAGGGACTCGATACCGTTGACGCCAACCTCGCGCTCGGCTTCGAGGACGATCAGCGAGGCTACCAAATGGCCGCCGACATGCTGCGGGACCTCGGGGTGCGTTCGGTTGCTCTGATGACCAACAACCCGCGCAAGGTGAAAGGCCTCGAGGACGACGGTATTGAAGTCACCCGCAGAGAGCCTCACGAAATCGAGGCGCACGAACACAATCGGGATTACCTGAAGACCAAGCAGGCGCGGCTCGGCCATCTCGGCACCGGTAGGGACTGAAAGGAACGCTCTGGCGCCGGGAACGCGGCTGCCGTACGCTCCCAACGTGAAACGTGTCAGCTACTTCGTCCTTGCGTGGGCCTCGATCGCCGGCCTCTCGGGATGCGACAAGGGGGCGACCACCAGTGTTCCCTTG
>CBDUCC010000313.1:0-4874 GCA_965365555.1 uncultured Myxococcales bacterium
CTCCTCGAAGCACGAGGATTGCGGGTTACGAACATCAAGCTCGACCCGTACATCAATGTCGATCCCGGCACGATGTCGCCGTTCCAGCACGGTGAGGTGTTCGTGACCGACGATGGCGCGGAAGCGGACCTCGACCTCGGTCACTACGAGCGTTTCACCAATGCCACGATGACCAAGGCGAACAACTTCACCACCGGACGCATCTACGACTCCGTGATCTCCAAGGAGCGTCGCGGCGAATACCTCGGCGCAACCATCCAAGTGATTCCTCACATCACTGACGAGATCAAAGCTCGCGTTCGCGAGGCCACGCGCAATGTCGACGTGGCGATCGTCGAGGTGGGCGGCACCGTCGGTGACATCGAGTCGCTGCCCTTTCTCGAGGCCGTTCGTCAGCTCCGCGTCGAGCTGGGGCCCCAGAACAGCGTCTCGGTGCATGTGACCCTAGTGCCGCACATCGCTGCGGCCGGGGAGCTCAAGACCAAGCCCACCCAGCACTCCGTGAAGGAGCTGCTCGGGCTCGGCATCCAACCCGAGATTCTGCTCTGCCGCGTCGATCGCGAACTGCCTCGCAAACTCAAAGAGAAGATCGCCCACTTCTGCAATGTGCCGGTGGCCGCGGTGATCGCCGCCCCCGATGTGCGCGTGATTTACGAGCTTCCGTTGACGCTCCACGAGCAGGGTCTCGATCGCCTGCTCGCGGAAAGGCTCAACATCTGGTCCCGCGATCCCGATCTTTCGGTCTGGCGCCGCACCGTCGATCGGTGCTTGGCTCCCGAGCGCGGCCACATCTCGATCGCACTGGTCGGCAAATACGTTCACCTTCGGGATTCCTACAAGTCGCTCCACGAGGCCCTGGTTCATGCGGCGCTCGACTGCGGGGTGAAGCTCGAGCTCGATTACGTCGATAGCGAGGAGCTCGAGAAGGGCGACCTTCGAAGCCGCCTCGGAGAGCACGACGCGATCTTGGTGCCGGGCGGATTTGGCGATCGGGGCTCCGAGGGTAAGATTCGTGCGATTCAGTATGCGCGCGAGAACGAGGTTCCGTTCTTCGGGATCTGCCTCGGCATGCAGATGGCGGTGGTCGAGTATGCGCGCAACGTCTGCGGGCTCGAAGGCGCGAACAGTGCCGAGTTCATGCGCGATGCGAAGCACCTCGTCGTCGACATCATGCCGGACCAGCGTTCGGTCGAAGACAAGGGCGCAACGATGCGCCTCGGCGCGTACCCCTGCACGCTCAAGAGCGACTCACTCGCCGCGAAGATCTACGGCGCTATGCAAATCAGCGAGCGGCACCGACATCGCTACGAGGTGAACAACCAGTATCGGGACGATCTGGAGCAAGGCGGCCTCGTGCTCTCCGGTCTTTCGCCCGACGAGCGACTCGTCGAGATGGTAGAGCTGCCGAGCCACCCGCACTTCATCGGATGCCAGTTTCATCCCGAATTCAAGAGCAAGCCGCATCGGCCCCATCCGCTCTTCACGACCTTCGTGCGGGCCGCGATCGAGTACCACGCGCAGGCCGGCCATCGGGTCGGAGACTCGACCGACGTTCTGGTCAACTGAGCGGCGCTCGTTCAGCGCCCGCGTCGACGCCTGCGTGCGACCAGACCGAGGCTCACGAGGGCGACCGCGATCGCACCGAACGGAGCTGAGCTGACCGGCCGGACACCGCAGCCCGACGAGCCCGATTCTTCTGTCGGCGGGACTGTACCGCCACTGCCGCCTGCGCTGCCCGCGGATCGGCCTGCACCGCCGGTGCCAGGTAGGTCGCCTTGCTTGACGACGCGAAGCGCTGGGTCACCGAACAGGTGATACGCCGTGATCATGCCTGGCTCATGGTCGCCTGCGGCCAGTGAGGAGAGGGCGCCCATGATCATGGGGCCCAGACGAGCTCCGCTTGGCTCGCTGATCTCGGCGAACAGCTGCTCGAGTAGCACGCTGGCCTGCTCGTTGATCGAGTTGCCCGAGGAGCCCCAGACCGCGATTGCGGCTTGGTCCTCGGCGAGCATCGCTTCACCGAGGGAAATGAGACCCGGGACCGCGAAGCGAGACGCGTTGCACGTCATATCGGCGAAGATCGACTGGGCTCCGTCGATCTGGAGCGTCTCGACGTCTTCTACGCCGAGCAGTGTCTGCGACTTGCCGAGCGACGTGATGCCTGCGTGTCCGAGGTAGCTGAAGATTCGGGGCCCTCGCTGGAGCTCTTCGAAGAGGAGCTGTCGTGTGCTTTCGAGGTCGTCGAGCTCAGAACGGTAGACGGGGGCGACGTTCCACATCGCGGGCAGACTCATGATGGCGTCGTCAGCCCAACCGGCGAAGTCGGCGCGTCGGTCCGTCGCATCGGCAAGCATCGCGACGTCGTACTCGAGATCCTCGAGCGAGCTTTCGTAGCTCGCAATCTGCTCGAGAAGGCTCGACAGCTCTTCGGCCGAAGTCACGGGTAGTCGACCGATCATGAGATCGGGGAAGCCGTCGTCGCCGGCGAGGTCGGCGATCGCGTTGTCGGACGCGATCAGGCCGTCGTAGGTCGGCGCCATCAGCGGGGGCAACCAGTTGCCACCGAAGCCGCCCAGGTCCCGATAGTCGTAGGAGCCTTTGCCGATCAGGGCGACCATGCTCGGAGCCTCGGCCCAAACCGCCTGCGTATGACGAAGGAACTCACGGATGGCGTTCGGGTCCGGGGTGCCAAAGGCGAACTCGTCGTAGATGTCCTGGAGCTCGACGACCTGCGTTACGAGACCGTCCGCCGAGCGATAGTCGGCGAGCATCTGTGCGCCATCGATGAATGCGGCGGGCGCGATGACGAGGTACTCGGCGGCGTTCTCGCTGGATCGAAGGTCCGAATCGACGTCGTTCCAGACCGAGCTTGGCTCCCGGATCGCTTGGCTTGCGACGGCGAAGTAGTCGCGACCCGCCTCGGTGGCGAGCTGAGCTCCGCTCGGCGCAGTGACCGTATCCGTGAGCACAATGGGCTCATACGGATTGCTGACATCGAAGACCTCGACGCGATCTCCAACCAGCCCGGTCAGCTCCAAGGAGGCGTCGCTGCTTGCCCCGAAGGCAAGCGATTCGCCTTTGGTGGCATAGGTTCGGGAATAGACCAAATCGATCGAATCCAGGTAGAGCAGGCTCTCGCTCCCCGGGCTCGGCGCGATGGTCAGGCTGTTCTCGCCGTCGCGGAGCGCTCCCTCTGGCACCGAGACCAACACCCGCGCTGCGGTCGCTCCGTCGAAGGAGAAGCTTCCGACCTCAGCTCCGTTCAACAGCACGCTGCCCGAGTGCCTGACGTCCAAGATGCCCCGAAGGTCGACTGTGATCGCTCCGTCGCCTGTGGCGGACTCCAGCTCGAAGGTCACCTGTGCCTCGGCAGGCATCGATTCGGCGCCCG
Source organism: uncultured Myxococcales bacterium (assembly GCA_965365555.1). Taxonomy (GTDB): domain Bacteria; phylum Myxococcota_A; class Polyangia; order Polyangiales; family Houyiibacteriaceae; genus SG8-38. Next base: position 3,392 of record CBDUCC010000313.1, read on the forward strand.
AGATCAACTGCCAGTACCAGTAGTCCGCATTCGGATCCTGGCTGATCAGCAGCGCTGCAATCTCGTTCTGCTCGAGGTGCAACTCGGCTTCGTACTGCAGGTCTTCACTGAGTGTTTCCGGTGCGGCCGTCGTCTCGGCCATCTGGGTCCCGGATTCGAGCGAGAGTCGGTAGATGCGTTCGGTCGTGAACAGGCTCTCCCGTTCGACGCCGTAGAACCAGAGCCCGTCGTCCCCCGCACGCCAGGCGACTTCTTCTCCCGCCTCGGTGAGCCGGAGCTCGCCCGATGCCAGCCGGCTTCGGACGTCTTCTTCGGTGAGGTCGAACCGCGCAGCGATCTCCGCGGCGCGAATCGCGTAGAGGCCGGTCTCTTCGACGCCGAGGTAGATCGCGACGGCATCGCCCTCCGACTGTCGTTCGACGCCAAGGCCCTTTTGCGAGACACCGAGAGCCGTTCGCCGATGCGCCTGTCGAGCGTAGACCTCGGATGGGTCGAGTAGGGCCTCCGTGCTGCCTTCCGCCATGACCTCAAAGGGACCGTGTCTGGTCTCATTGCCGTGAAGATCGGTCTCGATCAGCTGGTAGCGAAGGGTGTCGCGCGCGTTCCCGTCGGCGTCGCGGAATGCATAGACCCCGCCCTGAGGCTCGGAGAGGAGCCCGGGCAGAAGCCCGTCGTGCAACGCACGCCACTCGCCTTCGACCTCCCGGTAGAGACGAAAACCAAGCGTCCCGGACTCCGCCGAGGTCTCCCATCGGACGACGACCGAGCCGCCATCGTCCACTGCGGAGAAGGAGGCGACGGTGGCGGGGGTGAAGAGCTCGCAGCTCAGGTCGTTGTTGGCCGCGTTGAGGCATACGTCGAGCCCCGCGTTCCCGAAGAGCAGGTTGTTCGTTCCTGGGCCGCCGTCGAGCGTGTCGTTGTCTCCGTCGCCGAAGATCGTGTCGTCCCCGCCCTCCCCGTTGATGATGTCCGGTCCGTCGCCGCCGTTCAGGATGTCGTCTCCGTCGCCGCCGTTGATGAAGTCCAAACCGGGCCCGCCATTGGCGTTGTCCATCCCAAGGCCCCCGTTGATGGTGTCTTCTCCATCGCCGCCGTCGAGCTGGGGGTCATCACCACCATCTCCGTTGAGAATGTCGTCGCCGCCTGCGCCCGACAGGCTGTCCGCACCCTCTCCGCCGAACAGTTGGTCATCGTCAGCGCCGCCCGAGAGTTGATCGTCCCCGTCTTCACCGCGAAGGATGTCCGCCCCCGCGTCGCCGTTGAGGGTATCGTTCCCAAGGCCGCCGAACAGCTCGTCGTTGCCGACCTGGCCGCTGAGAATGTCGTCGTCACCGTCGCCCCGAATGATGTCGGATCCATCGCCTCCGAATATCTGGTCGACGCCGTCCCCGCCTTCGAGGGAATCGTCTTCCGTTCCGCCGTCGATGAAGTCGTTTCCGATTCCCCCACGAATCGTGTCTCCCCCGGCATCGCCGAAAAGGAA
>CBDUCC010000314.1:0-4868 GCA_965365555.1 uncultured Myxococcales bacterium
CCTCGGTCTCTGGGCACTCTGGGACGGCACCGGGGGCGGCGGCTCCGACTACTGGCCCCCCGCGCTCGCCTCGAGGGCGATGAATGCGCTCGCCAACGTGCTCTTCATGCGCTCGGTTCAGCTCTCGCCGCTCAGTCGCACGGTGCCTTTTCTCTCGCTGACACCGGTTTTCAGCGCAGCCGCCGCAATCCCCTTGCTCGGTGAGGTGCCAGGACCGCTGCATGTCAGCGGAATCCTCTTGGTCGTTGGTGGAGCGCTGATACTGAACAGCGACCTCAGCGACCGATGGTGGGATTCGCTCACCCACGAGCGCGGCGCTCCATTCATGATCGGTGTGGCCGTGCTCTGGGCAGTCTCGACGGCGCTCGACAAGCGAGCGCTTCCTCATGCCGCCCCTGCGTCGCACGCCTTCATCCTTTGCGCTGGGAGCGCCATGATTCTCTCCGGTTGGCTCTTCGGCAGGGGGAAGGGGGCCGAGCTTCGAAACGTGGTTCGGGCGCCGAAGGGGCTGCTCGCGGCGATGATCGGCTTTGCAGTTGCCGCGCTCGGACTACAAATGCTGGCTCTTCAGTCACTCTGGGTTGCCGTGCTCGAGACCCTGAAGCGAGCCTTCGGTGCGCTCGGCAGCGTCTTCTTTGGCCGCTTGTTCTTCGACGAAGGATTCACTGCACGCAAGGGAATCGCCGTGGGTCTGATGGTTCTCGGCACCTCGATGCTCGCGCTCGCCTGAGGTCGAAAGCGGTGCTTGCCGGATTCTCGGGCCGGCTTGGCAAAACCCTCGGGAATCCGCTAATGGTGAAGGGTGGCTGAAGAGAAGCGACTTCCGGCCAAGATCGAGGTGGCCCGTTACCTCCTCTCCCAAGGGAGCTTGTTCGTCCACCTGGACCCGAGGATGGATGGCGTGGTCGTGCCCAAATGGTATCGGACTGAACCTCAACTGGTCCTGCAAATTGGGTTCGATATGCCCGTACCCATTCCGGATTTGGAGGTCGATTCTGAGGGAATCTACGGCACGCTCTCCTTCAATCGGTCCCCCTTTACCTGCAACGTCCAGTGGGACGCGGTATTTGCATTGGCTGGCGACGACGGCCGGGGCATGGTCTGGCCGGAATCGATGCCCGAAGAGATCTCGCAGGAGATCGAGCGGGAGGCCGGACGTGAGCCGCCACCGGTTCCGGAGGAGCGACCCTCGCTTCGAGTTTTGCCCTCCGTCGAAGAGACCGAGCGCCGACCGTCGACGCCGCCGAAGCCCGGCGAGCGGCCGGACTATCTCAAGGTCGTGAAGTAGAAGTAACCTCATACGTTCCGCCATGTTTCGCGGCGATACCCTCGTACATACAGGGGTTTTGGGCGTTGCGAGCGTAGCTCAATTCGGCGCTTAAAAAGTAACGGCCCGAAAGGGGGGGCTTTCGGGCCGTTAGAGAGATGAGCGATTTAGCTGAAGTGGGGGGGAAACAAACCAAATCGCCCGGTCTAACAACGCCACGGGGGACGTGGGGGGTACGTCTTCGCCGCGGCGTTTATGTCACCCACCGTATATGCTACTAGCGTGCCAAGTTCTCAGAAGGCTGAATCATCAATGATCTCATACCTGTCCTCAGGGGTCCCTGGTTGCGGATCGTGCAGATCTGAAAAGTTTTTGAAGTTCTGAGCGTTTAACCCCTAAATTCCACCCGATCGACGGATGGGGGTCGCTCAATTGTGCGTTGGATCACAACCGATACGGTTCGTGACTAACCCTTACAGATTAATTACAACTGTAAGAAGGCTGCACAGGCGTAAGGCAACTTACTTTTCATTTCTGAAATGCAATTTTCAGATCTGGTTACCTGGCACGCCATAGTCGAGCAGCATCTGGTGCTCTTCGGAGACGAGCAGCTCCGCGGAGTGGCCCACCGGCGGCTCCAAGAACCGGAATTTACTGGAAACGGAGCCCACGGTGGCTTTCGCCAGCTGAACCATCTGCTGTGACGTCGCTGATACCGACACGGCCCCACCTGCACCCGCATTCCGTGCAGATTTGATTGCAGAGTTGAAATCCGCTGTAGTTGGATCCAGGGCAGGGTCTACGACGTTCAGCCGGACGATGGCCTGGTCGGGCCTCGGCTCGTAGGCCTGGCGACGGTCCGGCTGCAGGTGGCGGTCGTCGTTGTGGGTCAAGAGCTCGACCCGTTCCTCGCGGAAGCGGACCGTCGTGCGGCCCGTGTTCCGCATCCGACCGAGCGGCCACGGGAACGCGTCGCGCACGCCGAGCAGCCCAGCGAGGATCGCCGCGATGATTCCGCCGTGCGTGAAGACGATGACGCGGCCGCCAGCGTCGAACTCCTCGCGAAGCCGCGATAGGGCCCCGTCGGCTCGGGCAAAGACCTCGGGCCAGCTCTCGCCACCGCCGATCTCGAAGGTTCGTCGTTCGCGGAGGGCGGCGATCTGGTCCGGGAAGCGCTCGATGACCTGTTCCATGCTCAGCCCCTCCCATTCGCCCACGTCGATCTCGCGCCAGCGGCGGTCGTGGCGTACTTCGACCCCGAGCGCTTTGGCCGTCTCGGCGGCCCGGCTCAGGTCTGAGCTGATGGCGAGGTCGAACGCTTGCCCGCGAAGAGCGCTGCGGAGGTCAGCGACCTGTTCGCGGCCGGTCTCGCTGAGGGGCGAATCCCCCTGACCCTGCCAGATTCCGGCTGCGTTCGAGACGGATTGCGCATGTCGAACGAAGCAGACCTCCACAACGCTCATGCCGCAGGCGCGACCCCGATTTCCTTGCGGGGCATGATCACCTGATCGATGAGGCCATATTCCTTGGCTTCAATCGCGGACATGAACTTGTCGCGCTCGGTGTCGTGGCGGATCGTCTCGATGTCTTGACCGGTATGGTGGGCGAGGATCTCGTTGAGCTTTTGTTTGGTGTTCAGGATCTCTTTGGCGTGGATCTCGATGTCGGATGCCTGGCCCTGATACCCGCCGAGCGGCTGGTGGATCATCACTCGGCTGTGCGGTAGGGCGCGTCGCATGCCCTTGCTGCCTGCCGCTAGCAGGAAGGCGCCCATCGAAGCCGCTTGGCCGAGGCAGATCGTGGACACCGGGCAGCGCACGTAGGTCATCGTGTCGTAGATGGCGAGCCCGGAGGACACCATGCCGCCCGGGCTGTTGATGTAGAGCGTGATCTCTTTGTCCGCGTCTTCGCTCTCGAGGTAGAGGAGCTGCGCGATGACGGCGTTCGCCACGAAGTCATTGATGGGGGTGCCGAGGAAGATGATGCGGTCTTTGAGAAGCCGGCTGTAAATGTCCCAGGCCCGCTCGCCTCGGTGAGTTTCCTCGATGATGGTGATGGCGCGGGTCGCCAAATCGTCGCTCATGCGCTGAACCTAGCCCTTCGGGGGCTGCTTGCAACGCGGATTTCGGCTCAGGGCGTTCAGCGCTATGTTCCGTCGATGCTTCCGCCTCGCCTGCAGATGCTTCGCCGATTGATCGCCACGCCCTCGGTGAGCTCGCCGGACCGGCGCTTCGATCAGTCCAACCGTGATGTGATCGACCTCCTGGCCGAGTGGGCGGAGTCGCTCGGGTTTGTGGTGCGGATCGAGCCGCTCGCGAGTCAGCCAGGGAAGGCGAACCTGATTGCGCGTTTCGGGGAGGGCGAGGGCGGGCTCGTGCTCTCCGGGCATACCGATACGGTGCCCTTTGACGCGGAGCGCTGGACCGAGGACCCGTTCGACTTGAGCGAACGCGACGGGAAGCTCTACGGCTTGGGCACGGCCGACATGAAGAGCTTCTTCGCGGCAGCACTGCACGCGGTGGCTCGTTTCTCGGAGCAAGCTCTCGATCGGCCGATCACGCTGCTCGGGACTGCCGACGAGGAAAGCACGATGGATGGGGCCCGGGAGCTCGCTCAGGCCGGCGACCGTTTCGGGCAGTACGCAATCATCGGCGAGCCGACCGGGCTCCAACCGATTCGAAAGCACAAGGGGGTCTTCTACGTCGAGGTCATCGTGCGCGGGCGCGCAGGGCATGCGAGCAACCCCGCGCTCGGCGTCAACGCCATCGATGGGCTTCAGCGCGTGCTGCCAGCGCTTCACGCCTGGCGCGAACGGATCGGCGAGCGCTATCATGACGACGATTTCGAGGTCCCAACCCCGACACTGAACTTCGGTCGGGTCACGGGTGGCGATAGTCCCAATCGCATCTGCGCCCAGTGCACTCTGGACCTCGACATTCGCTTGTTACCCGGGATGACGCGGGAGGCCGTGACCGGGGAGATTCACGACGCGGTCGCCGAGGCCCTCGGGGGCGGGCCGTGGGGCTACGAGGTCCGCGCCACGGGAGCCCATGCAGACGCGTTCGCCGGTCCGAGTGATAGGGAGTTCTCGGCCACGGTGGAGACCTTGTGCGGGTGTTCAGCGAAGAGCGCGCTCTTTGGCACGGAGGCGCCGTACTTGGCCGAGTTGGGGCTTCAGACGCTGGTTCTCGGTGCGGGCGACATCGCCGTTGCGCATCAACCCGACGAGTATGTCACCATGGCATCTATCGAGCGTGCAACCGACCTTTACGCGAACCTGATCCAACGATTCTGCATCGAGCCATGACCCCTCAAGTCGATCCATTCGTCCATCACTTCCGAGCGAGCGCGCCGTACATCCATGCGCATCGGGGGCGGACGTTCGTCATTCTGTTTGGCGGTGAGGCAGTGGCGTCAAAGGAGTTTCGAACGCTGCTGTATGACATCGCCCTGCTTCACTCGCTCGGCGTGCGTCTCGTTCTCGTTGCCGGGGCCCGCCCGCAGATCGACGAGGCCCTCGCGCTGCGGGGCGAGCAGCCGGTTTACGAAGGCGGGTTGCGCGTCACGGACGATGTCGCGCTTCAGTGCGTCAAAGAGGCGG
>CBDUCC010000315.1:0-4850 GCA_965365555.1 uncultured Myxococcales bacterium
GAATCACGCCCTCATGCGCGACATCATCGCCACCGTCGTGCTGCTCGTGACGGTGTTCGGTGTTCGTTTCCTGGTCCTCCGAGTCGTCCAGCGTCGCCTTCCCGCGACCGACACTTTGCAGCTTCGCTGGGCTTCGCAGGTGCGCGGATTTTCCTACGCGATTCTCGCGTTCGGTCTGTTCACGATTTGGGCTGCCGAGCTTCAGGCCCTAGCGGTGTCGTTCGTCGTCCTCGCCATGGCCGTCGTCTGGGCAACCAAAGAGACGATCGCCTGCGTCCAGGGCGCAGTCTACCGACTGAGCTCCAACGCATTTCAGGTGGGTGACCGAATCAACGTCGGGGGCATTCGCGGTGACGTGATCGACCCGGGAATTCTCAGCACGACCGTGCTCGAGGTCGGCCAGGGGCACCAGCGAACCGGTCGCACCATCAGCATACCGAACAGCCTGTTCATGACCGAGCCGGTGCTCAACGAGAGCCTCACTGGCGAGTTCATGCTCCATCTCCTGACGATCCCGGTCGACCGCAACTCCGACTTGGCCGAGCTCGAAGAGCGAGCGCTCCTCGCCGCCAACGAAGCTTGCGCGGACTTCATCGACGATGTGCGTCGGCCGATCGCGCTGCGGTATCGCCGCCATGGGCTCAACCCCCCGCTGGTGGACCCCCGAATTACCTACCAGGTGGTCGATAAGAACACCGTTCACTTGATCTTGCGCATTCCGGTACCGACCCGGCTCGAGCGAACGGTGGAGCAGCGAGTCCTGCGAGCCGTCCTCGGGGTCCCACAAGGCCGCGACACGTTGACCCCGCCGGCACCCTCGCGGTAGCACTCTGCGATGACCGATCTCCAAGCTCGCATAGCCCGCCTCGAAGCCATCGAGGCGATCAAGGCCTTGAAGGCTCGCTACTGGTACGCGTGTGACCAAAAAGACGTCGAAGCCGTGCGAGACTGCTTCCTCGATGGCCCCGTGGAGATTCACTATGACGGTCCGGTCGGGCTGGTTCACCACCGGGACGGCCTCTACGAAGTCTTCAAGGACATCGCCTGTCAGAGCCAGATCGTGGAGATGCACCACGGAGGACCCCCGAACATCGAGGTGACGAGCTCCGATGCGGCCAGCGCGCGTTGGGGTCTCGTCTATCACCTGATGAATACCGAACTGCAGACCGTCAGCGTGGTCGGCGGGTACTACGACGACGAGTACCGTTATCTCGAAGGCCGATGGTGGATCAGCAAGGCACGTTTCGAGGTCTGCTCGGCCGTCACCTACGGCTTCAAGGACGCCGCGCTTCGGATGCTCCACGCAAGCGCCAAGCTCCCGAACGTCGTCTGAGTGCAGTTGCGTCGACCAGTCGAGTTTGACAAGGTGCCGGCGCGATGGAGCAAGTCGAGTCGATAGATGGCCTTCGATGCTTGGTGACCGGGAGCGCAGGTTTCGTCGGAAGCAGTCTGGTCAAGGCGCTGCTCGATCGAGGCTGTACGGTTCACGGGTTCGACAAGGCGCCGGCCCCGTTCGAAGCTTCGAACCTTCGGTGGTTCCAAGGGGATGTTCGGAACCGTGCCGATGTCCGTGTAGCCTGCGAGGGGGTGCAGCTCGTCTTTCACACCGCGGCGATGATTGAGACCCTGACGTATGCGCCTGCTGCTTTTGCGGAGCTCGTGCGGAGCGTGAATGTCGAAGGAACGAAGAACGTCCTCGATGTCGCATGCGAATCGGGAGTCACACGCTTCGTTCATACGAGCTCGATCATCACCGTGCCGGACGACCACCCGCGCGGCGCACAGGAGGGCCCAAGCTACAGCGATGGCCGAGATCTCTACTCGAGCACGAAAGTCGAGTCCGAGCGGCTGGTGCTCGCTGCCAACGGGAAAAATGGCTTGCTGACCACGGCCATTCGGCCTGGTGGCATCTATGGGCCGGGCGAACGGAACACATTCATCGGCCCCATCGTCTCTTCATTGAAGCAGGGGGCGCCTCTCATTCTCTTCGGCAACGGTCGCACGCTGATGGACTATACCTACATCGACAATCTCGTCGATGCTCAGTTGAGGGCGGCCGAGCGACTGGTCGAAGGCTCCCCTGTCTGCGGTCAGGCCTATTTCGTCACCGACGGTGATCCGATCAACACCGGGATGTTCAGCCGTACGCTCGTCGACGACATGGGCATCGAAGCCCGTGCGGTTCGGATTCCCGGTCCGGTCGCCCGTGCCCTCGCCACGGCGGGCGAGCGCGTATTCCAGATCTTCGGCAAGCCGAAGCCCGTGGTCAGTGTGGTCGAAGTCCAACTCTGCCTGCAGGACAGTTTCTTCTCGATCGATCGAGCGCGACGGGACCTCGACTACCACCCCATCGTGAACACACGCGAAGGGTTGCGTCGCACCGCCAAAGATGCGCGGAAGTACTACGACAGCCTCTGAGCCTCGAGAACGCCGTTCGAACCTCCGTGCAGCGGTTTAGTACGCCAAGCAGTGACGGTTGCCCGGTTTTTTGGTAACAGGGACGGACTTGACCCGTTGAAGCTGGTACGTATGGATGGACAGATGCCGGGAGAGAAGGCCGTGAGCGATTTCGTTCGCGTACGCGCCCAGACACAGATGCTAGCGTCGCCGCTTTCCGCGGAGGACCAGTGCGTTCAGAGCATGCCGGACGCTAGCCCGACGAAATGGCATCGGGCGCACACCACCTGGTTCTTCGAGACCTTCCTCTTAAAGCCCTGCGGCATCGAAGACCTTTCGACGGATGTGTACTCGGTCTTGTTCAACAGCTACTACAACGCCGTCGGGGAGCAGTACGACCGCCACTCCCGTGGCCTATTGACTCGGCCGAGCCACGATGAGGTCAGCGAGTACCGGCAACGTATCGATGGAGCGATGCTTCGGCTGATCAACGACGGGCTGAGTGACGAGCTCATGAAGCGTCTCGACGTCGGTCTTCATCACGAGCAACAGCATCAAGAGTTGCTGCTGACCGACATCAAGCACTTGCTCTCCTGCAATCCGCTGGATCCGGTCTACGCCCTGTCAGGAACACAGGTCGCTGACGGAGGCAGCGCGCCCCCCCTGCGATGGTCGGATCACGACGGGGGCATTGTGCCGATCGGCTGTGACGCAAGCCGTTACCATTTCGACAACGAGGCACCCCGGCACGATGCGCTGCTTCGGCCGTTTTCCATCGCACAACGCCTCGTCACCAATGGCGAGTACCGCGCCTTCATCGACGACGGAGGCTACGAGAGAGCTGAGCTCTGGCTCAGCGACGGCTGGCAGGCAGTTCAGTCCGAGGGCTGGAGAGCGCCGCTCTACTGGCGTGAACAAGCGGACGGCTGGTCCGAGATGACCCTTCATGGCCGGTGGCCATTGCAGGATGCGCTCCCGGTTCTCCATCTGAGCTACTACGAGGCCGACGCCTATGCGCGCTGGGCCGGCGTGCGCCTTCCCACTGAACAGGAATGGGAGGCGGCTACTGCGGAGCCCGAGCCCGCGCCCATGTGCGGCCGGCCTCCGGTTCTCCATCCGAGCTCCCCAAGCGTCTACGGCGCGGCCTGGCAGTGGACCAGCTCGAGCTATGCTGCGTATCCGGGCTATCGTCCGGCCGAAGGCGCCATCGGCGAGTACAACGGCAAGTTCATGTGCAGCCAATACGTGTTGCGCGGCAGCAGTTGCGCGACCCCTGCCGGTCATGCGCGGCGCAGTTATCGAAACTTCTTCCCACCCGGCGCACGTTGGCAGTTCACGGGCATCCGGTTAGCCAAGGACGGCGGTTAGACAGGTGATTGCCTTCGACCCTCGGAGCACGGATGAGCGTGTTCGCGTCCTCGACCTGCACCCGAAGCTCGGCGACTTGCGCGCCGAGGCCCTGAAGGGGCTGAGCCGAGAGCACAAGACCCTCCCGTGCAAGTACTTCTACGACGCGCTCGGGGCGCGTCTCTTCGAAGCGATTACCGAGCTGCCCGAGTACTACCCGACGCGTACCGAGCTTGGGATCATGCACAGGTCCGTTGGCCAGATGGCGGAGGAGATCGGCTCACATGCGACCCTCGTCGAGTTCGGATCGGGAGTCGGGCTCAAGACGAAGAAGCTTCTCGATGCACTCATCGACCCCGCCGGCTGTGTCCTCATCGAGATCAGTCGAGCGGTGCTCGAGTCGTCAGCTCACCATCTTGCCGAACGCCATCAGAACATGGAAGTCATCGCAGTCTGCGCAGACTACACACAGGCGCTCCGGCTTCCCCGTCCTCGCAAACCGAGCTCACGCACAGTGGCTTTCTTCCCTGGAAGCACCATCGGCAACTTCACGCACGATGAGGCGACCGCGTTTCTCGGGCGCGTCGCCGAGTTGGTCGGATGCGATGGGGGCCTGTTGATCGGCATCGATCGCAAGAAGGATCCCGCGGTGATCGAGGCAGCGTACAATGATTCGCTTGGGGTGACCGCCGCCTTCAACCTCAACATCCTACGGCGTCTCAACGACATCGGTGCCGACTTCGATCTGAGCGGCTTTCGTCACGAAGCGCCCTATCGACCTGCCGAGGGTCGTATCGAAATGCACCTCGTCAGTCAGCGTGCTCAGTCGGTTCGAATCGGCGGCTCGCGCATCGAGTTCGCGGCCGGGGAGCGGATCGTCACCGAGCACTCCCACAAGTACGATCTCGATCAGTTCGAGGCGATGGCGCGCTCGGCGGGGGTTCGGCTGAGCCAGCACTGGAGCGATGAGCGCGACTGGTTCAGCGTCTGTTTCCTGGAAGTCATCTGAGACTCAACGGCTGGGCGAATCTTCGGATCGACCGCCGTGTTGATGGTCGGCGCCTGGAAGCCGGTGCCGTCGGAGAGATAAACCCCGACCTGGTTGT
>CBDUCC010000316.1:0-4838 GCA_965365555.1 uncultured Myxococcales bacterium
ACGGGCGATTTTACGTCGCCTGCGTCTGCCATTCCGCACCCCCGGCCCCGCGGGGCGCCTCACCTTAATGAACCAGCTCGTCTACCCGCCGCGGCATCTGAGGGCCGGGGCGCTCGGGACCGGTGTCCACGATGCGATTCTTCTTGTCGACGAGGACCACCTTGGGCTTGTGCGCCTGCGCTTCTTTGTCGGACATGTCGCCGAAGCTCGCAATGATGGCGAGGTCCCCCGGACTCATGTGGTGCGCGGCAGCTCCGTTGACGCAAATGACACCGGAACCTCGCGGCCCCTCGAGCGCATACGTTGCTAAGCGGGTTCCCTGCGTGACATTCCAGATCTGCACTTCCTCGTGTTCGAGAATGCCAGCGGCATCGAGCAGGTCGGCGTCAACCGTGACGCTTCCCTCGTAGTCGAGGTCGGCGTGAGTGATCGTGGCTCGGTGGATCTTCCCGAGGAACATTCGTCGGCGCATGTGAACCTCCGTAGCGTCCGCAATCGGTACGCTCAGATGAATACAGAACCTAACCCCGAGACTGCCGGGTCGCAACTGCTCGAATCATCATCGATCCGGATCACGAAAACATAATAATTTCAGGCGTCTGGGGCACCGATGAACTGGAGCCCGAGTAGAAATCCGTCCGGCTTGGCCTTGGCCCAGACGACCCTCGCGTGCTCGACGGTCTGGTGATCGGGCGCCGTTCGGACACGCAGTGTGCACACCTCGCCGACCGGCACGCCCATGTCGACCGCCACACGCAAGCCACCCACGCTCGCGTTGATCGCGAGGCCCGAGCCGCGCACCGGTCCGAGCAGGTCGATCTCGGCGTCGAGGGCCCAGCGTCGGGAACGCCGCCGTGCTCCGCGGTGAATGGCCACGTCCGCGCCACCTGTCGGAAGGATCGACGCGAGTCTTTCGGCAACGGGTTCCAAAGTGCAATGAATGTATCGAAACCTTGGTTCATTGACTAGATTTTTCGTCCGTGTTTTCCGGTAAAAACGCACTCTCCTGCAGCCTTTGGGGGGAAGGCCCCCCGTCACTTGTGCGCTGCCGTACCAAGCGCCAGAGCGGCCGCCTCGGAAACGAGAGCACGAAGCCGCGGCACGGCTCGCGCGATCTGGGTTCCGTACCAAAACAGATCCTTCCCATCGACCAACATCGCCGCAATCGGCTCCGGGGCGTCGAGCTTCGTGAAGCCCAGCAGATGCTCGTCGGTGAACTCGTAGGGCTCGTTCGGCAGCAGTGCCGCGCGGGCCCCGCGTTCGACGACCTCCTCGAGGCGAATCCTCGGATACCGGGTATCGCGACCCTCGACCCGAGTGGCGCTCCACGCGTCACGCTCGCCGAGGTCCGCAGCAAGTGGATACCGCCGCGCCCTCTTCGCGAACACATTGACGGCGCCGCAAAGCTCGAGCACGTCGCTCGCATAGGCACCACCATCGAACGTCATCCAAGGGTCCGTCCAGATCGGCACGAACACCGGCAAGAGAGCCGTTCGCTGTGCGCATTTGGCCTCCTCAACAGCAACGCGACAGGCCACTGCGGGCGCGGCCGACTCCGGATCCACGCCAAGCAGCCTGCAGAGCGATTCCAAGTACGCGTTCGATTGCTCCACGGTGCAAGGGAAGCTGACGTGCACCGGAAGGCCGTCGGCGATCATCGCCTCGACCAGCGGTCGGCTGTTCTCTTCTTTGTTGGCGAGTATCAGGTCGGGGCGCAGCGCCTTCACAGCGTCGACATCGAACCCCTTGGTTCCGCCGACCGAAGCAACCCCCTCAATTTGGCCTTTCGGTGCGACACAGAAGTCAGTCCGCCCGACGATCCGCTCGACGCCCACCAGCTCGGCCACCGACAAGGTCTCGCTCGGAACCAGCGACACGACGCGTCGGGGTGGTCGCGCGAGCCCGACTTGCCGATCAATTGCGTCGATCACTTCGATCATGGGACGATCTTGGTTGATTTGCGATGGGTGTCGAGGGTGGTACCGTCGTCGACGCTGGGCGCGTCGTTGGATGAGTGTGTTGGAGGAAACGCTGTCGATTCAGAGCATTCAGCAGGCGCTCGCAAGCGCGGGCGTCGAAATCTACCGAACGGATGAACAGGAGCTGCAGATCGCAGAGCGCATCCGACTGCACATCATGGATTCCGGAGTCCGCGTGGTGCTTCGGGATGGCCTGGCGGTGCAGTTCACGGCGCGCACGCAGCGCTCCGACGCCCCATCGGCGCAGCCCGAGGAGTTGTTCCGCCGGGTGCGCGAAGAGGTGGGCGAGAGAGCGGGAAGCCGCGGCTACCTCGAGGCGAATGCCGAAGTAGTGGAAGTGAAGGATCCGGTCGACGAGGCGCGCGTGCTCGATGTCTGGCACGAGGTGACCTATCGGAAGAGCATCGAAGAGCCTTCCGAGGCCGTGAGCGAGGTTCGCTGGGCGCTCGACCTCGAAAAGTACGTGCAACCCTGAAGCTACGACGCGTTGGCGATTTGCTCTTCGCCGACGACGACGTTCTCGGCAAATTGTCCGCGCGGCCCGGATCGAAGGTCGTATCGAACGTGCTGACCTTCGCGCAAGGTTCGGTAACCGTCGCCGTGTATCTGTGAGTAATGCACGAAGACGTCAGAGCCATCGCGGGCTGCGATGAAGCCCCAGCCTTTCGCGTTGTTGAACCACTTGACCAACCCTATTTCCATAACCCCCTCGTGGGCGCGCGCCCGAAAGCTTGGTGAGAGACTTTGGTTGCCCCGGTTCTGTTCGAACATCTACAGTTCGAGGCCGTTCGTCAAGTGCCAACGCTGAGAACGTTCAAGGATAGAGTCGGACGATACGCCATTCGCCTCCGACGTCGTCCCGCTCGTAGAGCCATCGGTCGTGGAGACGGTCGTCGTGGTTGTACCAGAACTCGAACGCCGAAGCGGTAATGCGATAACCGCCCCAGTGGGGAGGGCGTGGAACGGAAACATGTTCGAAACGCGAAGCGGTGTCGCGCACGGCCGCTTCCAGTGACTCACGCGCGTCGAGCACTTCGCTCTGCTTCGAGGCCCAGGCACCGATCTGGCTTCCACGATCGCGGCTCGCGAAGTAGGCATCGGCCTCCTCGTCCGACACACGCTCTGCCGAGCCACGGACGCGGATCTGTACGCCGATCGTGTGCCAGTGAAACGCCATCTCCGCATGTGGGTTGACGTCGAGATGAGCCGCTTTCGCGCTCCCAAAGTTCGTGTAGAAGACAAATCCTCTCGAATCGAATCCCTTGAGCAACACGAAACGCACCGAAGGGCGTCCTTGCCCGTCTGCCGTGCCGAGAGCGCAGCGGCTGGGCTCGAACTCCTCGGTGGCCGAAGCGCGTTCGTACTCGAGGGCGAAGCGCGCAAACGGGTCGGTCTCGGTCATGGTCGGCGGTCTCGCTCCAAATGTTTCTCGGCGATGTCGGCCCAGGGCCCTTCGGGTTCGAGAGACAAGTACTGCTCCCAGTGCGGACGCGCCGCGGCGCTATGGCCACGCTCCTCCAATGCCATCGCCAGGTTGAAGTGAGCATCGGCGAATGATGGATCGCTGCCGAGGGCCTCTCGGAAAAACTGGATCGCGGCGTCGAGCTCCTCCCGCTCGAGATGGAGAAAGCCGAGGTTGTAGAGAGCCTCCGGCTGCTCGGGGTCGCAGTCCAGAGCGCTGCGGTAGTAGCGCTGCGCCCTCTCGAAATCGCCACGCCGGTATTCGAGGTTGCCGAGATTGGTCAAGGCGTTCGAGAGTGTCGGATCCAACGACAGAGCCTTTTTGTAAGCCCTCTCTGCTTCCTCGAAGGTGCGCTCGTTCTCGTCGTAGCGGCACCCTTCGAGGTAGTACTCGTACGCACGTGCGCGATCATCGTGCTCGAAGTGAAGCAGGCGGACGACGTCAGACTCGAGGCCGTCTAGGCTGAAGTCCAGGACGGTTTGACCTGTGGTGGGCTCGTAGCTTCCCGCCTCGTCTTGAACGACCACGTTGCGTCCGTCCGCCACTACGCGCAGCTCGGAGAGAGGCCTGCTGGTGTTCGGGAACGCACGACGAAGCGACTCGACCGCTGCGCGCACCTGCTGCAAGGGCACGCCACCTTCGAGGAGCCCCCTCGCCGCACGGATGCCGACCAGGTCTTGAAAGGAGTAGTAGCGCCGGCCGTCGACGCGAACAGAGGGTCCGATGAAGCCCGAGCGGTGCCAATATCGAAGGCGCGAGGGTTTGAGGTCGAAGAGCCGAGCCACCTCGTTGACAGTGTACAGGCCCTCCCGCGGATCACTGCGCGGCGGTGCCGGCTGCGAGGGGGCCGGCTCGGGGCTTCGACTCGCCCGAGTCAGCTTGCCGTCCTCCCCGAAACCCAAGCGAATCACGTTATCTCGATCGCTGCCCTCGCCCAAATCGATCTCCCGCGGCGAGGATAGGCCGACCCCACGGGCATGCAAGCCTTGGATCCAGCCGCGCCAGCGGCTCGGTGCTACGATGCGCGGATGGCGCATCCACCTGCTGCGGGCCCCATCGGTTTCCTGTCGGACTTGCACGGGAATCTCACCGCACTCGACGTCGTTCTGAGCGAACTGGAACGGCTCGACGTGAAGCGCATCTACGCCGCCGGCGATCTACTGCTCGGAGGGCAAGAGCCCCTCGAAGTCTGGCAGCGGCTCCAAGAGGTCGGAGCGATCTGCACCCGTGGCCCAACGGACCTGGCACTAGCTTCAGTCGACCCCAAGAGCCTGCTTCCGATCGACGATGAGCAGCGCCGCCAGGCTCGCCTCTTTGCCGATACCCGTGCCGCAATCGGCGACCTCGTCGCAGAACGACTGCGGCGGCTGCCCGAGCAGCAACGCAGGCCTCTGATC
>CBDUCC010000317.1:0-4822 GCA_965365555.1 uncultured Myxococcales bacterium
TCGGCGGGCAGCCCTTCGAACGGGCTGTCGACCACGTTCAGCACGCGTTCCTCGGGTGCTCCGCCAATCGCCCGGACCAGCTCGGCCGCAGCGACGCGCTCGGCTTCATGATGGGCACCATGGTGGTCGTGGTGGCGGGCGATCCCGAGCTCGACCTGATTGAGGTCCGCGAGTGAGGCGCCCCCGGTGCGGACCTGGCCCCGAACCGTGCCGGCGAGGGTCTCGAGGACCAAGTCGTGCTCCATTTTGAGCCGATGCTCCTCGTGCACCAGCCAGAGGCGCCAATAGGCGTCAGCGACGGCCTGCTGCACCTGGAGGGCTGCGGCGTCGAACGCTCGCTGTGCCGCGCGAGCCTCGGAGGAGGCCGCGTCGGCCCCGGCGCTCAAGGCTGTCGGCCAGGGGAACGACTGCATCAAGCTCAGCCGGTGCTGCTGCGGACCTACCCGGGTCTCGATGCTCCGGACGAAGTAGCTGTACTTGAGGACCGGCTCGGGGAGTCGACGCGCTCGCGAGATCCGCATCGTCGCCGCGCGCCAGCGCTCGAACGAGGCCCGCAGCTCTGGGTTGTGGGTGAGCGCGGCTGCTACGTAGGCATTCAGACTGCCGTCGAGCGCGGGCGGCTCGGCACTCGGTTCCTGCTCGGACAGGACCGAAGCCGCTGTGTCGAGCGTACTCCTCGTCGCCGACTCGTAGGTGCCGCGGCAGCCGTAGACGCCTGCAAGCAGAGCGACCGTGAACAATACCGAGTCTCGTCGTTTGCGTTGAGTCCCGCGCGGGACGTTCCTTTGCATGATTTCCTCCTGAAGCTTGATGGTCCGCGGGGCGCGTCATCGGACGCGCGCAGGTCGACGCTCAATCGAGCGCGACGCGCGGACTCAAGTCAGGAAGACACAGTGTTGCAGGAAGAGGGGAGGACCGTGAGGCTCCGGAGGTGCCCGCTCGCGAAGCAGGCCATGGCTGGAATCGAGTCTCGACGACCAGGCGAAGACATGCGCGAAGCCGGCGATCGACACGGGGGCCGGGTGCAACAGTGCCTCGGATCGCTCGGTTGCGCCGACGAAGGAATCGACCTCGGTGAATTCGATCGTGCAGCAGGGCTGGGCTTGGAGTGCGTGGAGTGCGCCTGGCTGGGCGTGTTCTCCGTGTGCCTCGTGGCCCTCGCTCCGTTCGCAGTCGCAGCCGCCGACCACCGCGCCGCCCATCGACTGGCAGAGGTGGAGCGCTACCCCGGCCGCGCCCACGACGCTCAGCGGGATGGCAAGGATCACGGCCAGTGCGCGGTTCGCCATCACAGTGATGAGGGTACCATGGCGCCGAGGGTCGGTCATCTCTCGGAATTTGCGGGAGTTTCGGCCTACCAGTGAATGCCGTGCATGATGTGGGCGAACGCCACGGCCTCCGGACCGGGCGGCCTGTGGTCGCCCTCCTCGCCCTTCTTCGGGGAGTCCGGGAAGAGGCGGAAGCCGGTATTGAGGACGCGGTCGATCAGCTTCGGAGCGAGCGCGTAGCTCACTTCGCCGAACACGCCCAGTCGGGTGGCGACGCGCTTCTTCCGATTGACGATCCCGTCTACGATCATGTCGACCGCTTCGTCGGGAGAACGGGTCGGCACCGCCTCGTAGATCTTCGTCGGTGCGATCATCGGCGTTCGGACGAGCGGCATGTACACGGTCGTGATGCAGACTCCGTCGGCCACGACCTCACTGGCGATTGATCGGCTGAACGCATCGAGGGCCGCCTTGCTCGCGACGTAGGCGCTGAAGCGAGGCGCATTGGTCTGCACTCCGATGCTCGAGATGTTGACGATCTGGCCCTCCTTGCGCTTTCGCATCACCGGCAGGAACCCCAAGATCAGCTTCAGGGAGCCGAAGTAGTTGAGTTGCATCGTGCGCTCGAAGTCGTGGTAGCGGTTGTAGGAGTGGGCGACGCCCCGCCGGATCGAGCGGCCTGCGTTGTTTACCAGCACGTCTACGTGGCCGTACTCGTCCAGGACCTCAGCGACGAGCCGCTCGGCATCCTCGGCATCCGAAAGATCGCAGGTGTGGATCAGCGACTCGCCGCCGCGACGGTCGATCTCGCCCTGGACGACCTCGAGCTTCTCGCGTGAGCGGGCGACGAGGAGCACCTTGGCGCCGGCTTCGGCGAGCCGAATCGCGAGCGCTTCGCCGATGCCGCTCGAGGCACCGGTGACCATGCAGACCTTGCCGGCGATGCGGCCGTGGAGGGTGCGGTCCAGGAAGAGGTCGGGGTCCATGTGCCGTTCCCAGTAGTCCCAGATCTTCCAGGCATAGCTCTCGAAAGACGGGCACTCGATCTCGGTCCGGGCGAGGGCGCGTTCGGTCTCTCGAGTGTCGAATGACGAACGCCAGTTGACGTACGGTAGGACGGACTCGGGGATGCCGATGTCGGCGAGAACCTCGCGGCGTGCGGTTTTGACAGCGGGCATCGCGCCGAGGAGCCCGACGAGCCCCGGAGGGACCAGCTTCAGCACTCGCGGGTCGATCCGGGCGTCGAATCTCGGTGCGTGCGCTGCCTCGCAAAGCAGATTCAGCGCGTCGCCGAAGCTCTTCGGCTTCGGATCGGTGAGGTGGAAGGTGTTGCTCGTCGTTTCGTCGTTGTGGGCGATCGCATCGATGGCGCGCGCGACGTAGTCGACCGGGACGACATGGAGCTCGGAGCCCTCGAAGCCGACGAGAGGAAACCAGGCGGGTAAGACGCGCCGCATCCTCTGGATCAGCTTGAAGGCGTAGTAGATGCCGTCGATCTTGTCGGCTTCGCCCGTCACCGAGGAGCCGACGACGGCGCCGGGGCGGTAGATCTTGTACCGAGTTTGGCACTCGTCGCGCACGAGCTTCTCAGCCAGGAACTTCGTTCGGAAATAGGGGTTCTTGTGCTTCTGCCCCTCGTCGAACATGTCCTCGCGGAAAAAGCCCACGTAGTCGCCGGCGACCGCGGTCGAGCTGGTGTAGTGCAGCGTGGCGTCGAGAGCTTCCGCGAGGCGGCACGCGTTCCTCGTGCCGAGGACGTTTGCGCGCTCGCTCTCTTCCATGCCGGCCGTCATGTCGTAGAGTGCGGCCAGGTGAAACATGTGGTCCACGTTTGGTCGCAGCTCCTCGATGCGGCTTTCGGAGAGCCCACAGAGCGGCCTGCTGATATCGCCCGGGAGGATGACGAACTGTTCCTTCGCCTCGGGCCAGCGATCCTCGATCAACTCGCGGAATGCCGTGGTGCTCGGCGGATAGACGAGGCAGTAGATCGTCTCGCCGCGCTGGGTGAGCGAATCGAGCAGATGCTTTCCAATGAAGCCACTGGCTCCCGTCACGAAATACATGGGACCTCCTACACTACGGGAAGGGTGACGATATCCGCCCCGGGCCTTCCGCTGCAAGCATCACGGGGCCGAATCGGTTAGATCCGCCGCAGCGATGTATCCATCACTGAAGGTCAACATGGACCGCGCCTTTTTCGGGGTCGCCGCGATCGAGCCCGAACGAAGGGCTCTGCTCGACCGGATCGCGTCCTTCGTCTCGTCCGCTCGCCAGGGAGGCGAGGGCGCACGGCTCACGTTCATCTGCACCCACAACTCCCGACGAAGCCAGATGGGGCAGCTCTGGGCGGCCGCCGCCGCCGCCCATTTCGGAGTCGAAGCTGTGTTCACCCATTCCGGTGGGACCGAAGTGACCGCGTTCCATCCGAACGCCGTGGCGGCGATGCGTCGCGCCGGGTTCGCCCTCCACGCTTCGGACGGCGAGAACCCGCACTATTCGGTCAGGTATTCCGCGGAGGCGCCCGCGATCGACTGTTTCTCGAAAGTCTACGATGACCCGCGGAACCCATCGCGCGGGTTTGCAGCGATCATGACCTGCGGCGAGGCGGACGAGGCATGTCCAGTCGTCTTGGGCGCGGCGCTTCGAGTACCGCTTCGCTACGAGGATCCAAAATCGGCCGACGGCACCGCAGACGAGGCCGCGGTGTACGACGAGCGCTCGATGCAGATCGCGACCGAAATGCTCTACCTGTTCTCAGAGGTCCACTAGCGGACGACGATCGGGCTCGGCTCCGGCGGCGCTCCGAGGACGTCACGATTCGATCGGGGCTGCCGTCCATCCGCTTCCCGAATCCCGAACTCCTCGGCGAGCTCGGCGGCGATGTGAACGCGGCCCGAGCGCTCCATCCGCCGATCGTCGTCGTGCAGTGCGGCGATGACGCGTCCGATGAATTCGGGGCTCTCGGCATTTGCGAGGAACTTTCCGTAGGGGCCTTTCATCGCTTCCGGATGTTGAAAGAGCGGCTCGTTCCGTTCGGTGCGGACGAAGCCGAGCCAGAGGCTCAGCACGGCAACGTCGTGATCGCGAAGGTCGATCGCCATGTCCATCGCCATCTTGTCGACGCCCGCTTTGCCTGCGCCGTAGGCGGGGCCGTGCATGTAGACCCGGCCGCCGTAGCTCGAAGTGAAGACGATGAGACCGCCTCCGGTTTGGATCATG
The DNA here is from genome assembly GCA_965365555.1 of uncultured Myxococcales bacterium. Lineage (GTDB taxonomy): Bacteria > Myxococcota_A > Polyangia > Polyangiales > Houyiibacteriaceae > SG8-38. The sequence continues at coordinate 4,488 of CBDUCC010000317.1, forward strand.
AGCGGTGTGGCGTAGTAGCTCGACACGTAGTGGGACCGCTGGCCGACGTCGAGAATGCGGAGCAGATCGAGCGACTTCTCCCAGAAGGGGCCGGGCTTGGCCAGCTCGCGCGGCACGGCCGTCGCGTTGTTGACGAGAATGTCGAGACGGCCGGACTCCTCGGCGACCCGCTCGAAGAGAGCCTTCACCTCCTCGTCGTTCGAATGGTTGCAGTGGACCGCGACCCCTCGACCTCCTGCGGTGGTGACGGCCTCGGCGGTGGCTTCGACGGTTCCGCCGAGCGGATGCGCTTTGTTGCTCGCGCCGCTTCGGCCGGTGACGTAGACGGTCGCGCC
>CBDUCC010000318.1:0-4815 GCA_965365555.1 uncultured Myxococcales bacterium
GGGGCGTGCGCGACCCTTCTTCGTGGCGGGCCTCGTGTCCTTCCTTTTCGGCCACGTTGCGTACGTCGTCGCGTTCGCATCACTCGGAGTGAGCCTGCCGGCAGCGCTCGGCGCGGGCGTCGCAACGGCAACCTTGCTGTTCTTCATCGGCCGCTGGGTGTTCCCGCACGCTCCCGAGATGCGCGTCCCGATCGCGATCTACATGCTGGTGATCGGTCTGATGTGTGTCGCCGCGATTGGGGCGGCCGGGCTTGGGGCACCCTGGATGATTCCGGTCGGCGCGCTGATGTTCACCGCTTCGGACGTTGCCGTCGTCCGCGACCGATTCGTTGCAAAGGGCTTCAACAACCGCGCCTGGGGGCTCCCCCTCTACTACGGCGCGCAGCTTCTCATCGCATCGAGCATCGCGGCCGTCGTCTAGCCGACGGCCGCGACCGGTAGCCAGGGCAAACCAAGAATTCGCGTTTGGGTCGCTAGGGGCTCGGAATGGCTCGGGTTTTGGAGGGGGTACGTGTCCCCAGGATGAATGCGTAATCGAGGGCGGTTTCTCGTAGGTAGTCGTATCGGCCGGAGGAGCCTCCGTGGCCGGCTTCCATGTTGATCACGAACAAGAGCGGGCGGTCGTCCGTCTTGTGGGCGCGGAGCTTGGCGACGTACTTGGCCGGCTCCCAATACATCACCTGGCTGTCGTTCAGCGATGTGCGGACGAGCATCGCGGGGTAGTCGGCTCGCCGGACGTTGGTGTATGGACAGTAGCTCTTGATCTGAAAGTAGGCGTCGCGCTCGTTGGGGTTTCCCCACTCTTCGTACTCCCCGACGGTGAGGGGCAGGCTATCGTCGAGCATCGTGTTCAGGACGTCGACGAAGGGTACGAGGGAGACCACCTTCCCGAACAGGTCGGGACGCATGTTGGTCACCGCTCCCATCAGCAGCCCGCCTGCGCTGCCGCCCTCAATCGAGAGCTTCGGCGTCGTCGTGTACCCCTGCGCGATCAGCCGTTCGGCGACCGCGATGAAGTCGGTGAAGCTGTTCTCCTTCTGATCCATGCGGCCAGTGTCATGCCAGTGCTTGCCGAGCTCGCCGCCGCCCCGAACGTGCGCGACGGCGTACACGAAGCCACGGTCTAGAAGGCTGACCCGTGCATGCGAAAACGTCGTCGGGTAGGGGTAACCATACGCGCCGTACCCCACGAGGAGCATTGGCGCCGGGCCTTCATCGAGCGCTCCCTTTCGGTATACGATGGACGCCGGGACCCGTGTCCCGTCGGCTACGGTCACCCAGAGCCGCTCCGCCTGATAATCATCGGGGTCGTAGCCGCCGAGGACTTCGATCTGCTTGACGAGCGTCTGCGTCCCAGCTTCGACGTCGTAGTCCAACACGGAGTCGGGCGTCGTCAACGACTCGTATCGGAAGCGGTATCGGCGCGCAGCGAACTCCTCGTTGTCGCCCGGATGAAGCGCGTAGACCGGCTCGTCCATTTCGATGCGTCGACTCCGCGTGCCGTCGAAGGACGTCACACGGAGCTGCGGTAGCCCCGCTTCCCGCTCCTGCAGGACGTAGAAGCTCTTGAAGACGTCCAGCCCCTCGACCATCACTGCGTCTCGATGCGGCACCACTTCCTCCCATGAATCGGGCCCTGGCTTCGCCACTGGCGCACGAACGATGCGAAAGTTCCGCCCACGGTCATTGGTGCGAATCCAAAGCTCCTCGCCGCGGTGTTCGACATCGTATTCGACGTTCTGGCGCCGGGACGCGACGAGCCGGAAGTCCGCCCGCGGCGCGTTCGCCGGCACGAATGCAATCTCGGTCGTCGTGTGGCTGAAGGAGCCCCGGTAGACCATGCCGCCGCTTCGCGCGCGCCAGACCGCGACGCGAAACCGTTCGTCGTCCTCCTGGTAGACGAGCTCACCGAGCCCCTCGGCATCGCCAAGGCGGTGACGAAGGACCCGATACGGCCGCTTCGTGTCGTCGTCGACCGTATAGAAGAGGGTTGCGCTGTCGCTCGCCCAGGCGACGGACTTCACCTTCTCGATGCGTTCCGGAAGCAAGTGGCCGGTGCGCAGGTCCTTGATCTGCAGGGTGTACTCTCGAAACCCAGTCTCATCGAGGGAAAATGCCAAGTACCGGCCGTCGGGAGACACCTCGTACGCACCGAGGCTGAGGAAGGCGCGCCCCTCGGCAAGCGCGTTCATGTCGAGGAGCACCTCTTCGCTTTCGGGCTTGCCAGGCTTTCGACGGCAATACGTCTTGTACTGTTTGCCCTCCTCGGTGCGGTGGTAGTACTCGAAATCGCCGCTTCGGTAGGGCGCGCTCTGATCGGTTTCCTGAATCCGCGCCAGAATCTCCTCGTAGAGGGTCTCTTGGAGCTCGAGCGTTGGTTGCAGCAGGCCCTCGGCGTATGCATTCTCGGCTTCTAGATAGGCACGAACCTCCGCGGACTCTTTGTCGGCAAGCCAGGCGTAGTCATCGATTCGAGTGTCCCCGTGAAGGGTGACGGAGCGCGGCTTCTTGGAAGCGAGGGGCGGAGGCATCGTGGCGTTATTGGGGTTCACTGGGGTCGGTGTCGCGCATCCCGCGAGGAGCAGGGCAGTCGCGAGAAGGATTCGCATGGACGGGGTGTAGCAGGGTAGGACCACGTGTCGCGTCAGCGGGAGGCCCCGCGTACGGCGTATTCGGCCAGAGCCCGAACCATGTCGTCCGCGAGCGCCCGCGCATCGGCCTGACGCCCTGCGATGCCGTTTGCCAAGAAGCTGAACGCGACCGAGTGCTCGGGATCTCCGAGCACGTAGCCGGACAGGGCGATCACGTCCCGAAGCGTTCCTGTCTTCGCCCGGACCATCCGAGGGCGCGGTAGGTCACGGAGTCGTGTTTGCAGGGTCCCGTCGGAGCCCCCGACGGCGAGCTGCGCGACGTACTCCGCGCGGATCGACGGATCGCGATAGGCCGCGACAAGCGTCTCCGTCAGATGTCGAGGAGCGACCTGATTTCCGTCGAACAAACCGGACCCGTTCACCATCACGAGACCCTCGGTGTCGACGCCGTGCCCTGCGAGCTCTTCGCGCACCGCGACTACGCCCGCCGCCGAGGTGCCCGGGCGCTCCGACTGCGCGCCCATGATCTTCAGGAGCATCTCGGCGGTGAAGTTGTCACTCCACTTTCCAACGCCGGTCAGCAGCGTCGCCAGTGGCTCGGAAGGCATCTGGCCGATCAGCGGCAAGGGTTCGGGCGCAGCCCCATATTCCACCGTCAGCGCGCCCTCGATTCCGACCCTCCGGAACGCACGAACCAAGAGACTCGCAGCGTAAGCCTTCGGGTCGGGAACACGGCGGCGGTACTGAAGCGTCCGAACTTGCTTTGGGATGTTCCCGTCGACCCGGACGGCGAGATGACCGTCCTCGGTCAGTTGGTCGTCGATCCGCGGAGTGGGTGGTCCACCTCCCGTAGTGAGCGCACGATTGTCGATTCGGACGTAGTCGTCGGCCAGCACGCGTACGCGGGCCGGCGCGCCTACCTCGTGCCCCGGCCCGATGTTGACGACGTAACTGTTTCGGTTGACCGCAAACGCCGAGATAGCAGCACGAAACGCCGCGGACTCCTTTGGCTGTTGATCGAAGGCCGGAGGAAGGATCTGGTCGTCGAAATAGCCATCGTCGATCAGGACTCGATCGACATGATCCACCCCTCGGAGCCGCATGCTCTCGGCGAAGGTGGCGAGATGCGGATAGCCGAGGCTGGGGTCGCCCGACGGGCGGACGACCAGGGTAGCGACGCGACCCCCTTCGAGCCTGCCTTCGATTCGTGTTTCTGCTCGAAACGTGGGGCCCAATCGCCAGAGCGCGGCAGCGGCGGTCAGCAGCTTCTGATTGGATGCAGGATTCCGAGGCTGCGAGGGCTTGTTGCGGTAGAGTTCCGCCGCATCGTGAAGTCGAACGACGTGAATTCCGATTCCATCGACAAGGCCCGCCTGAAGGACCAGGTTCGCGAGGGTCTCGGCAAGTGGTCGCGTCCCGCGCGCGTGCGCCGCCGGGGACACGCCGAGCAAAACGGCGAACGACAGGAGCAGAACCAATCGGTGCGCCATTGGCCCAAGCCTAGCAGCCTGCTGCTGTGGCTCCTAGTGATCGGTGCGGCCTGTTCCCGTCCGCAAGAACGGGATCCCGACGCCCTCGTGGTCATGCTGCCCAGAGACGCCGAGCAGCTCGACCCGCGGTTCGTGGGGGACCCCTACGGTCTTCGCGTCACGCGGCTTCTATTCGCGTCGTTGGTGACGATTGATCCGCGAACGCTGGAGGTGATTCCGGATCTGGCAGAGCGCGTGAGCGCGGCGAGTGCCACCGAGGTCACGGTCACCCTGAAGCGCGGGCTTCGGTTCAGCGACGGAAGCACCCTCGACGCCGAAGACGTGGTCGCGACCTTCGAGGGGGTCGCCGACCCGAGCCTTCGCAGCCGCTACGGCCGTACTTACCGACGAATTGCAGACATGCAGATCGTCGATGCCCGCACGATTGTGTTCACATTGAGCGAGCCCCATGCGACCTTCTTGACCGATCTGGAGCTCCCCATCGTGCGAAGCGAGGATGCGCACCGTCGAATCGCGACCCCCGAAGCACCGTTCCCGATCGGCGCCGGTCCTTATCGCCTCGTCGCTCGACAGCCGGGGCTTCTCGAGCTTCGGGCCAACCCACACTGGCACCGGGGGACTCCGATCCATCCGAGCCTACAGCTCGTCGGCATCAGGGACTACAACACGCGAGCGGTTCAAATGTTGGCCGGGCAGGGCGACCTGGCACTCGCGTCCGTTCCGCCACTGCTTCT
>CBDUCC010000319.1:0-4790 GCA_965365555.1 uncultured Myxococcales bacterium
TGCCAATGTCGTAGGTCGCCGGTGCGGGAAGCGTGACGCGGCCGGTCGTCTCGCCGTACGAAATCGTACCAAGGGCGTTCACCTCCTCGCCGTTTACGTAGATCGCGACGGCGGTGTCCTCGGACGTGGGAATCTCCGGCGCGAAGTGCGCGGCCGTCACGGTCGCCTCACCGGACGGGGCCCCGCCCATGCCACCGGCGCCGCCCGAGCCACCGGAGCCGCCTGCACCATCATCCCCGACGCAGGTCACCGCCACGGTCCAGCCGCTCACGCAGCCGTCGAAGCCATCGTCCGAGACCTCGGCCGTCACCGAGCCGTCGCTCTCTCCGGTGCAGGTGAACTCGTTGACCTTGCCCTCGGCGGTCCCGAGGTCACCGCCTTCGGCGGTCCAACGAATCCTGACCGGATCATCTTCGGCGTCGGTACCGACGGCCGACAGGGCGATGCTGTTGCCCGCCGAAGTTTGAAGCGGCGCGACGACCATCTTCGCCAGCTCGGCACAGATGTTGAACTTCCCGTTCGCTCGAACCGAGCCGAAACTCTGCTGGCCTTTGCACCTGAGAACGACCATGATCTCAGTAGCTTGGCTGACCTCGACGGAGAAGTCGGTCGCGCCCGTGCAGCGAGTGACCTCGTCCGAGGCCTCCGCCGTCATCGTGATGCGATAACCATCGCCCGGCTCGAGGCCGAATACCTCGACGGACGCGGTCGCTCCCGGCGCACCCGTATCGATGATCCCCGTCATCGGCTCCATCCCTCCGCGGGTGATCACATACTCGACGAGGTTCACGTTCTCGCCACTCGCGAGCTGGAGCTGAAGGGCAAGCGAGCCGGACTCGCCGGAATCCGTCGTGCTGCAGGCGAAGGCAAGCGTGGTCGCTAGGATGAGGGTCCATGGAAGGCGGGACTGAAGACGCATCGAACACTCCTGATCGGGGATGCTGGGAATGGCCGGCGACGCCACATCCCGGCTTGGGTGCAATGGTGAGCAAGCTAACATCCATCCGATGGCGGGCTCAATCCCCTTTGTGGGCCTCCCCACACAACGGCGGGCAGCGCGACGGAATTGTGAGCCAGCTCACTTCTGGAATGCTCGACGCCGGTGTGCGCGAAGCCGAGCTCACTCTCGAAGCCCAAAGTACTCGACATATTCCTCGAACGGCTCGCGGTCGCGAATCGGATCGATGCCGAAGTCCTCGGGCGCATAGCGATGCGACCCGTGTTTGTCGCGGGGGTTGTTCGCCATGAACGCGCGCATCCGTTCGTCGACCGCATCGCTCAGGCCGTAGTCGAAATGGGAGTACATTCGGCGGACGACGTCGATCGGGTCGGCCACGGTCTCGCGAAGCCGAACATCGAAGAACTGTGTGCCCCGGTCGGCGAAGCGCTTTCGTTGATCGAGGGCCTGGTTGACGAGCTTCGCCCACCAGTCGAGCTGTTGTCTGCCAATCTCGTGAAGGTCGATCTGATCGGTGCCGGCGCCGCGGAGCATGGCGGTGAGACTGGCAACCGAAGCACAGACCTTGATCGGATCTCGATGGGTATGGACGATGCGAGCGTCGGGGTAGACCTGCAAGAGCGTTTCGATGTTGTTCAGGTGCGCGGGCGATTTCAGCACCCACCGACCTCCGCGGATGCCCCCGGACTGGAGGTGCTGGAGGAACCTTTTGTGGTACTCGTACGCAGGCCGCATGTCGGTGTCGTCGACCCAAGCCTGATACGACGGCACGTTGAACTGCACCTGCAGCTGCACCGACATGAAGCACTGCGTGAACACTGCCACGCATTCCTCGGGAGACGTTGCACTCATCGGATGCATCGCCTCGAACCCGGGCACCAGATCGAAGAGCTGCTCGAGCGTCTTCTGCATCGTCGCAATCCGCGGATCGCTCGACCAGGTTGCTGGGGTGGCGGGAGGAACTGGATGCTGAACTTCCCAAGATAGCGGGGACCGGTTGGCAGGATCCTGCTCCAGGAGGCCGTGGAGGATCGTCGTTCCGGTTCTCGGGAGTCCGATGATGAAGAGAGGCGCGATAATCTCCTCCCGGGCGATCTCGGGGTGTCCCTTGCGCCAGTCGACCACCCGAAGGCGATTGACGAGATTGTCGATCGTGTACCCCCGGACCATGAGGCGACCGAGCAGCGTCAGCTCGGCCTCCTGCTCCGCGCTCCGGAGGAACCGTCTCAAGCCTTCTCGAAACTCGTCTCCGCCGAAATCGGAGCACCCCGCCCTCCGGACCGCGCTCTTCAGCAGCACCTCCGGCTCGAGCTTGATGGGCTGCACCCCCAAAGTCTCTGCTGCGCGCCCGACGAGGTTGATGAGCTTGACCGGCAGCGGGCGATGCGGCTCGCCGACCCGAATCTCCGCGGCCACGCTCATCCCTTGCCCATACAGGCATCCATGACCTCATCGCCGTACATCATTCGGTTCAGCTCCTCGAAGTCCTCCCCCTGAGCAATGCTCATCCCGCCGCAGACGCTGAAGACTTGGCCGGTCACCCAGCTGCCGGTCTCGGCGGCGAGATAGACGACCGCATCGCCGACTTCCTCCGGGGCGCCGGCACGCCCTAGCGGTGTGTGCGCGACCATCCTCGCAAGGAACTCCTCGCTGAAGTTGTCGGTCAGAGCCTCGGTTTCGATGTAGCCGGGCGCGATCGAGTTGACGCGAATGCGAAACGGCGCCAGCTCCACGGCCGCGCAGCGCGTGAGCATCTCGAGGCCGGCCTTGCTGGTGCTGTACGGAGCCATCCATTTCTCGACCTTCGAGCCGCCCACCGACGAAATCGTGACGATGCTGCCGCCGCCGTGCTCTTTCATGGAAAGAGCCGCGTGTTTGATGCAGGTCGCCGTTCCGACGATGTTGAGCTCGCAGCAGAACTGCCAGGCGTCGACAGGAGCTTCGAGAATGGGCCCCGGATATCCACTTCCCGCGTTCGCGACCAGGACGTCGAGCCCGTCCTTCCCCGCAGCGGCCGACACGGCAGCCACGACCTCGTCTTCGACCGTGATGTCGCACACCTGAAACGACACGTTCGCGTTTGGCACGGCCTGTCCGAGCCGGTCGATGGCATCCTGAAGAACGTCGTCGCGACGTCCGACGATGAGCACCTCTGCCCCGTGTTCGAGAAGTCGCCGGGCACAGCCGAAGCCAATGCCCGTGCCGCCGCCGGTGACCAGCGCCCTTTTGCCTGCAAGCTCCATCTTCGAAGTCCTTTCAATCGCCGAGGAGCGTACAATTTTTCGTCCGGGGGGATTGCACCGAAAATGGTACAAGCAGGGACATGCTCCGATTTCTAGCGGCTGCCGCCCTCGTCAGCATGTTCGCCACGACCACGCTCGCGCAAGACAGCGACGCAGCGTTCCAAGAGTTTCTGGACGCGCTCCAGACCTCGCGAGAGCTCATTGTGAGCCGCACATCGGAGGACGGCACCGACCGTGCCGAGGGTTTTCGGCATCTGATCCGCCTCATCGAGATGCAGAACGCACGAGCGACCGATGATCACGACGCGGCGCACCCGCACGTATCTCGCTGCCCGAGCCTGGTTTGCAAGCTCGGCTTCGACAACCCCGACTTCACCTACATCAACGTTGCGCCGCTGAGCCGCGAATACGTGTACCGCATCCATGGCAAGCGCGGCACCGTCCCCTACCTGAGCATGCAGGTGTTCGACAACCCGCTCGGAGGCACGGAGTTCATGACCTCCGAAGAGCTCGTCGTGGAATCGGACGGCAGCTACGAGATCATCTTGAGCGCAACCGAGCCGGAAGGCGCGATCAACTGGATGGAGCTCAAACCCGGAGCGTTCTTCTTCATCCTGCGAAACGGTTTCTACGACTGGAACCAGGAGATCGAAGCGAGTGTACAGGTCGAGGTGCTGGAGGGGCCCATGAGCGGGCCCGTTGCACACCTCACCCCAGAGGAGCTGGTCACGGACCTCGGAGCCCTTTCGCAACGACTCCGAACACTCCCGTTGACGATGCAAGCGGCGCGAGACACCTGGCCGCTCAACGATCTGAACGACCCGGATCCGGGAGCCTTCGGAATCCCGGGAGCAGGCGTGCCCTCCGCCGTGAGCAGCGCGGGCCGGTACGAGATTGGCCTCGACGAAGCGATGATCATCGAGACGCCCTTCCCGGACGTAATTCACGGAGGTATCCAGCTGGCCAACGTCTGGACCGAGTCGATCGACTACCAGACCCACCAGACCTCGCTGAACTGGTTCCAGTCGACACCCGACACCGACGGCATCGTTCGATACGTCCTCGCACACCAGGACCCCCGGGTACCGAATTGGCTCGACATCTCGGGTCACCCGAGAGGAAGCATCTTCATGCGCTGGCAGAGCCCGGACGACGAGAGCTATCCCGAGCGGCCCACGGTGAAGCTGATCGCCTTCGACGAGATCGCCGAGAACCTGCCGACCGACCACCCGAGCGTGAACGCCGAAGACCGCAATGCCTCGCTGGCTGAGCGCTACCAGGCGATCAACAAGCGCCGGAACCCGACGGGCCAGTTCGACGATCGCACGAGCGGGCCGAGCGAAACCAATGGCGGATGCGCAGTTGCCCGAGACACCCAAAGCGGCCCCCTGCTGCTCGTCCTGATCCTTGGATGGCTCGCGGGATGGCTCGCGCGTCGGCGCCGGCGAGATCCCTACTTCGCTACGGCGCGGGCGTACATGACTCCTTGGTCGACCTACGAACGGCTCGAGCCCCGCTTCCTGCCGGGCAAAAGACGCTGCACCTCCGTTCGGTATTGACGATACCGCTCGCCGAACTGCCGAATCAGG
>CBDUCC010000320.1:0-4777 GCA_965365555.1 uncultured Myxococcales bacterium
GGCGCGGGCGGCGAGATCGGTGCCGTCGAGCTTCAGGTCGAAGACTACATTCTCGGACTCACGCGGCCCTGGGATATCCGCTGGCTTCCGAACGAGACGGTGCTGGTGACCGAACGAACCGGCAACTTGAAGGTCTTCGTCGATGGGGCCGACCAGGCGCCCGTCGTATTTCCCATCGCGGATGTGAAGGTCCAGGGCGAAGGCGGAATGCTCGGGCTCGAAGTCGACCCGAGCTTCGACGAGAACGGCTACATCTACGTCTGCATGGCGTCGAGCGCCGTCCCCGACAACGATGTGCGGGTCGTCCGATTCACCATGAGCCGGCCGAACGCGGATGCCATCGAAGGTCGTACCGACATCGTGACCGGCATGCCCTACAACAATGCAAGCCGAGGCCGGCACAGCGGATGCCGCCCGCGGTTCGGGCCGGACGGGTTCCTCTGGGTCGGTACAGGCGATGCCGCGATCGGTGAAACACCGCAAAGCGACAGCTCGCTCGGTGGGAAGGTGCTGCGCATCGACCGGGACGGCAATGCGGCTCCGGGCAATCCCGGCGGCCGGCTCTGGTACTCGAAGGGCCATCGAAACGTTCAAGGGATGGCCTTTCGCTCGGACGGGCTCGGTATGTCGGCAGAGCACGGCCCCGGCACCGACGACGAAGTCAACGTGCTCTCGGCGGGGAATTTCGGCTGGGATCCCGTGTTCCCAGACGACCGATCCGGATACAACGAGCAGGTCCCGATGACCGACACGGCGAAGTTCCCGAATGCCATCGAAGCGGCGTGGTCGACCGGCCGGCCGACGCTCGCGCTCTGCGGTGCGAGCTTCATCGAGGGACGCTCCTGGGGTGACTGGAACGGCGTTCTTGCCGTCGCCACGCTCAAAGCGAGGCACCTTCACATCTTCGATGTCGACGCGGAGGGCAACGCTACGAGCCTCGGTCGATTCGTCGAAGGGGAAGGCCGGCTTCGCGGGGTGAGTCAGGGCCCGGATGGGCTCGTCTATATCACGACGGACGGTCGTGACGACGGCGACCGCGTCCTTCGGGTGACGCCGATCCCCGTGCGCTAGCTCTGCTTGTCGCTTCGGCGGCGCGCTCGGCGGGTGACGGCCTTGAACACGCGGTCGAACATCGCGGCATCTCGGGAGACCGGCTCGCGCTGGTCCTTCTTGCTCCCAGACTCGGGATAGAGCTGGTAGGCCGCGTTCAAGATCCGGTCGACGGCTTTGGGCGCCACGCCGTACGCAAACTCGAAAAGGTTGCCGGCGAATACCGCGACGCGCTTCGGCTGCTCGACGATGCCTTCGACGATGAGGTCGGCAGCCTCGTCGGCGCTCCGCATCGGAAAGGACTGATAGATGGTGGTCGACTCCATCATCGGCGTCCGAACGAGTGGCATGTACACCGTGGTCACCGTGATGCCGTCCTCGAGCACCTCGACCGCCATCACTCGGCTGAACGCGTCGAGCGCGGCCTTACTCGCGATATAGGCGCCGTATCGGGGCACGTTGACCTGCACCCCAATCGTCGAAACGTTGATGATCTGGCCCTGCCTTCTTGCCCGCATCTGCGGGAGGAACCCCATGATGAGGCGAACCGCGCCGAGGAAGTTCAGGGACAGGGTCCGCTCGAAGTCGTGAACGCGGTCGTAGGATTTAGCGACGCTGCGTCGAATCGAGATGCCGGCGTTGTTAACGAGGATGTCGACGTGGCCGTGGTCGGCGAGGACCGCCTCGACGAGCCGTTGGGTGTCCTCGGCGCTGGCTAGGTCGGCTGGGTAGGCGAATGCAGTGCCCCCTCTCGCCTCGATGGCGAGCCGCATGGCGTCGAGCTTCTCGGCCGAGCGAGCGACGAGGAGCACGTTGGCGCCTGCATCACCCAACCGGTTTGCAAGCGCCTCACCAATGCCGCTCGACGCACCGGTCACCAGGACCGAAAGGCCTGCAACACGAGCGCTGAGCGCTTCGGCCGAGGCCGTCATGAACGGGACTCCGGAAGCCGGCGCGCATCGTCCGGAAGGTCCAGAGCGAGGGTTCCACCGGGATTCAAGATGTTCTTCGGGTCGAAGTGGCGCTTGAGGGCGCGGAGTACCTCGAGCTCGTCGGAACCGAGTTGCCCTTCGAGCCAGGGGGCCGTCATCTTTCCGATGCCGTGATGGTGGCTCATCGTGGCGCCCGACGCTTGGATGGCATCGAGAATCCCTCGATGAAATTCGTAGAATTCCTCCGCATCCATCTTGGCGATGAAGATGAAGTAGAGGTTGGCTCCTTGCGGATAGCAATGGGACATGTGCGTCATGCAGACGGTCCTCGGGCGGCTCTTCACGAACGCGCGAACCTCGGCATGGACTCTCGGGAGGTCGTCCCAGTTGGTCGCGCACTCGAGGGTATCGATGAGCACGCCGAAGTCTTGGAGGTCCTCGCGCATGTACGGATCGGTGAAACGCCCGTGCTCCCACTTCTTGGTGATGAGAGCGCTCGTGTACATGCCGCCATGCGTGCGTGCGACTTGCCGCAGACGGCGCTTGACCATCGCCGTGTAGGCGCGGTCACCGTCCACGGTGCCGAGCATCAAGCAGCGCTCGCCCTTCTTGAAGCCGCGAAGACTGACGAGCGTGTCGATCGGCGTTCCTTCGACCCCGTAGAGCTTGAACGCCACGTCGGTTTCCTCCGGATCCGAGAGGCGAAAGACCGAGGGCCGGCCGAATTCGCCTTGCATCATTTCCCGCGCTGCCGTGCACGCGCTCGCCCAATCGGGAAAGATGGCACTGAATCGCGTCGTGTTTTCCGGCCGGTAGCGAAAGATCTTCAGCGTGACCGCGACGAGAATACCAAACGCCCCTTCGCTCCCAATCATGATCTGGTCGATATTGGGGCCGGTGGCGTAGGCCGGTACGTCGACGGTACGAATCTCGCCCACAGGAGTGATGTACTCCTGGCTGAGCACCAGGTCTTCGGCCTTGCCGTAATAGGTCGAGTTCTGGCCGGCCCCTCGGGTGACCACCCAGCCGCCGGCCGAGGAGAATTGGAACGACTGCGGGAAGTGACCGCAGGTGTAGGCGTGCGGCGCGCCGAAGCGCTCTCGGGCCTCATGCAGAGTTGCCTCGAGGGCCGGGCCGAGAATCCCGGGCTCCACGGTCACCGTCTGATTGATCGCATTGAGCGAGAGCACGCGGTTCATGTGCGTGCCGAGGTGAATCGAAACGCCGCCGCGAATGCACTCGGTGCCGCGGGTGACGCTCGAGCCGGCGCCGTAGGTGTACAGGGGAATCTCGCGCTCGTGGCAGTAGTGAACGATGGCCGCGACATCATCGCGATGGCGGGGGTGAAGCACGAGGTCGGGCAGATTCTCGATCTTCTGGTCACGAAGCCGAAGGGCGTCGATCATGGTCTTGCCGTATGAGACCCGTAAGCGGTCGTATACGTCGTCGCTCACATTCTCGTCGCCGAGGAGGGCTCGAAAGAACTCGACCTGCGCCGCGGGAAGCGAGACCGGCGCCTCTGCGCGAACCTCCTCGAGGCCTAGTTTCTGCGGCTCGCGGAAGTGCCCGTCGTCGAGGCCGAAGGTCTCCTTCATCAGCGCGTAGAGGCGCGGGTTCGGGTGCTTGAAGCCATCGGGGGCGCCCCACTTGAAGGCCGACCGGTACGAACGCGGGGGAAGACCTCCCTCGAACCACGGCGGGGTAAACGAATCCTTGCCCGACATCCTACTTCTCCTCCGACCTTCTGCTGGACGAACGACGATAGCATGTCACGAGGAAGCGCATGCCCAGGAAGACCTCAGGGACTCTAGCCGCGCTCGTGATGCTCGGACTCGGATCATCGGCGGCGGCGCAAGGGGCGTGGTCCGCTCCGCCACCACCGAGCAGCGCCTATCCGAGCCAGCCGGTCGAGCAGTACAACCCACCCTCCCCAGCCAAACAGCAGGCCATGCACCGTGGCTATCAGGGGGCGTTCCACATCGCGATCCCGCTCTTCTTGAACGTGGATCGGAACATCGTCCGCCCCGGCGCCGACCTCAACATCTTCGGCGCCTATGACATGGGCTACGTGGCCTTTGGTCTGGGCGCCGGTGTGATGTGGAATCCGATCGACTTCAACGCCGTTCCAGGAGTGTCCGGGGCTGGGCGACAGCCGATGACCCGTTTGTACTTGGCACCGGAGTTTCGGGTTCAAATTCCGAACACGTCGCCGATCATGCCGTACGTGGGGATTACGTTCGACGCGAACTGGTGGCGCGTCAACCAGACGGACGTCATCTGTGGCGCGTTCTACTGCACGCGGGTGGCCGTGTTTCGTTTCACGCCCGGCATGACCGTGAAGCTCGGGCTTTCGTTTCGAGTGCTGCAGGGCACCTACCTCGACTTCGGCGTGAAGTACTCCTTGTCAGGCGCCGGCAGCTTCTTTACCAGGCGCGAGCAATGGATCTCGCCCTACTTCGGAATGCTGTTCCGCTAGTTAGACGTACTTCTTGAGCTCGAGGCGCGCGACCATGCCGCGATGCACTTCGTCCGGTCCATCTGCGATTCGTAGCGCCCGCGCCATGCCCATCAAGCGCGAGAGCTCGGGGTCCGACATGCCTTCACCGCCGTGGATTTGAATGGCGGCATCGGTGACGGACTGAAGCACGTTGGGCGCGATGACCTTGATGGCCGAGATGTCGACGAGCGCGCCGAAGGTGCCCATGGTGTCGAGCGCCCAGGCCGCTTTGAGGGTGAGCAGGCGTGCCTGATCGATGGCCATGCGGGCGTTGGCGATGATGTCGCGGTTGCCGCCC
>CBDUCC010000321.1:0-4730 GCA_965365555.1 uncultured Myxococcales bacterium
GCGACGAGAACCGGCAGCATGAGGCGGTCCTTGGCTCGCCCGGTTTTGGTTTTGAGCTCTATCAATGTTGGTAAGTCCAACACGAGGAATTCGGCGCCCTCATCCTTGATCCACTCGCTGTGGGAGACCAGCTCTTCGAAGCCGCGGCCGTCGATCAGCATTCCGAGGCAATCGAGCGGTCCGAGACGCGTCGATAAGAGCACGTGACCGTCGCCAAGCAGAGCCGATTCTTGAGGAGGCAGTCGGCGATTCGCAAGCTCACGTGCGCGGGCGTCCAGCTCGTCCAGTAGAGACTTGAGCCGGGAAACGTTTTCGGGGCTTCTGCGATGGACGATGTCGAGGTCCTCGGTCGTGATCGGTGCGCCGTGAAGCACTGCAGCAGCGCCGACCACTACGATGAACTCCACGCCAGCATCCGCCAGGCGTCGAAGAAGCTCGCCAACGTCAGCGTACCCTGGACTTGGCATCTCTGAAGGCCTGGAGCGAAGCGGCGGAACGCACCGAAGCACGCAGTCGGTCCAGCGGCGAAAGCGAAAGCGTCCATTGGATCAGCGTGCGGTCGACCTCGCGCGAAGCCTCTCGCACAAGCTCTTCGACATCAGACGCTCTGTTCGTCTCGTTAGGCACCCCCGGAGGCTACCCCGACTGCGCCTCGCAAGCCAACGGGGTGAGGAGCGTTTTCTGGGTAAGAAACAGGTCGTCGCTCAACGCCGCTGCGTGGTGTCCCTCCTCAGAACTCCGTCCCGAGCACGAGGCGCGGCCTTCGTTCGTCGCGTGCGCTCCATTGGAATCGACCAGGTTCTGACCGCACCTCGGTCCCCGTGGCAGAATCCCTACTGCGAGCGCGTGATCGGAACCCTTCGGAGGGAGTGCATCGACCACGTGATCGTCCTGGAGAGCAGCACCTGAGGCGCATCCTGCGGAGATACCTCGAGTACTATCATTGCTCCCGGACCCACCTCGCGCTCGACAAGGGCGCTCCCGAACCGCGCGAGCGCGAGTCCGGCGAACGGGGGAAGGCCGTCGCCCTCCCGA
Organism: uncultured Myxococcales bacterium; assembly: GCA_965365555.1. Lineage (GTDB taxonomy): Bacteria > Myxococcota_A > Polyangia > Polyangiales > Houyiibacteriaceae > SG8-38. The sequence continues at coordinate 1,036 of CBDUCC010000321.1, forward strand.
TGGTCGGCGGACTGCATCATCGCTACATGCGATGCGCAGCCTGAGCGAGCGTCGCCGTCCCGAAACGAACGTTCGGCGTGAGCCGCGCGCACTCCGCACGGCACAGGCCGATGCCGTGCCTGGCTCGCGGTTTTCGAGCCTTGGTCAACGTATGTGCGAGTGCGAGCCGCCACCACTAGGTCGTCTTCCCGACAAGGCCGGCTATAATCTCGCGACGGATGACGTTCTGAGGAATGACACCCCCACCTGTCGCTGACGACCACTGAGGCGAGGTGCCGCAGGCAAGAGCTCACCCTCCCTCACAACTACGAGCGGCGACTGCACGGAACGATCCGTCAGGCCTCGGACATGGGCGCGCTCATGGTTGCGGTCGGAAATGTTCGGTGCGAGGCTCGGCGCCATGGTACGTCACTGGACCTTTCTCATCGCCTTGCCCCTGCTGCTTTGGTCGGCCTGCGCAGGCGCGCCCAAGACGAGGACGAACGGTGAGACGGCCGCCGGGGCCGAGGCGATTTCCTACGCACCGCCGCCACAGAACATCTTGACCCCCGACGAGGTCTCGACCCGGCTGGGCAAGCTGTCGTTTTTCGACGGTATGCCCGACGAAAGGACCGCGCAGAAGGTCTACGACCATCTCGACTTCATGCGAGGCGTGCGAGCGTTCCTTGACGGGTTGCCGATCGCCTCTCTCGCAGCAATGCGCCGCGGCTTTGTCGACGCGGGGTTGGTCGACGGGACGGTCGGGATCTTCGAGACCCGGATGGATTCCAAGTCCCTGTTTCTGACGGCCAACACAGAGACCGTGTACGCCATGACCTGGCTCGATCTCAGTCAGGGCCCAATGGTGATCGAGAGCCCGCCCAACACGCTGGGCATCCTCGACGATGCGTGGTTCCACTACGTCACCGATCTCGGAAACGCCGGTCCGGACAAGGGCGAGGGCGGTAAATATCTCGTGCTGCCCCCGGGCTACGAGGGCGATACGCCCTCGGGCTACCACGCCGTGCGCTCGCAGACGTTCGGCAACTGGCTCATTTGGCGCGGCTTCCTGGTACGCGGAAGGCCGAAGCCGGCCGTCAAGGCGATGAAGAAGGCGATCCGCGTCTATCCGCTGCGCCACGCCGACGCGCCGCCCAAGCAGAAGTTCGTGAACCTCTCGGGCAAGGCGTTCAACACAATCCACGCGAACGACATCACCTTCTTCGAGGAGGTGCACGCCGTGCTGCAGCGCGAGCCGACCGATGGCCTGGACCCCGAATGGCTGGCCGCACTGGCATCGATCGGGGTCGAGAAGGGCAAGCCATTCAAACCCGACGCTCTGCTGCGGAGGACCCTGGCCGAGGCGGCGGCGGTGGGCAACGCGACGGCGCGCGCCCTATTGTTCCGCACCCGGGATCGGGAGGCGTTCCTCTTCCCCGACAGTCAGTGGAAGACCGGATTCGTCGGCGGCAGCCACGAGTTTCTTCGCGAAGGCGCTCGTCTACTCGATGCCCGAAGCCTCTTCTTCTACTACGCCACCGGAATCACGCCGGCGATGTCGATGAAGATGGTCGGCCTCGGATCCCAGTACGCCGGGGCGACGCTCGACGCCGATGGAGAGGCCTTCGACGGCGGCAAGACGTATCGCGTCGTGCTGCCCCCGAACGTCCCGGTCAAGGACTTCTGGTCGTTCGTGCTGTACGATAACCAGACCCGCTCGATGCTGCAGACCGACGCCCGGTTCCCCAGCGTCAACAGCCTGGGCGGCGTGGCCAAGAACCCGGACGGCTCGACGCCGGTCTACTTTGGCCCACAGCTCCCTCCGGGCGTCAAGACGTCGAACTGGATCCAGACCGTGCCGGGCAAGGGGTACACCGTGATCCTCCGCCTGTATGGACCCCTGCAGCCGTGGTTCGACAAGACCTGGAAGCCCAGTGAGGTCGAGCGGATGAAGGACGTCCCGGCCGTGGCACCCGCAGGCCCCGCCCCAAAGATGGCCACGGAGATCCCCGCTCCGATCACCACCCCGGACGAGGTCGAAACTCGGCTCGGCACCCTGACGTTCTTCGACGGTGCGCCCACCAAGGAGACGGCGAAGATCGTCTACGACAACCTCGACTTCATGCGCGGCGTGGAGGCATTTCTCACCGGGATCCCGTTCGCGAGTGTGCACGCGGTGCTCGAGGGCTGGCGCAGCGTCGGTCTCGACGGCAACGGAGCGGTGGGGATCACCGAGTCGCTTATGGACGCCAACATGCTGTACCTGACGCCGAACACCGAGAGCGTCTACATCATGACGCCCCTCGATCTGAGCGACGGCCCAGTCGTCGTGCACAGCCCGCCCAACACGCTGGGCATGGTCAACGACCACTTCTTCCGGTACGTGGCCGATTTGGGCAACGCCGGCCCCGACAAGGGCAAGGGTGGCAAATACGTGTTTCTGCCCCCCGGCTACGAAGGGGATGTGCCCAAGAACCACTTCGCGTTCCACCCCTCCACCGTGCACAATGCGCTGTTCTGGCGCGGATTTGTGGTCGACGGGGATCCGGGCCCGGCCGTCGAGGCCGCCAAGACCCAGATCAAGATCTACCCCCTGGGCGACCCGACCGCGACGAAGATGCGGTTCGTCGACTTCTCGGGCCGCAGTCACAACACGATCCACGCCAACGATCTGGGCTTCTACGGCGAACTGGCCGAAGTGCTCGCGCAGGAGCCCTCGAGTGCGCTGTCCCCCGAGCTCTTGGGCTTGTACGCCGCGATCGGCATCGGCAAGGAGAGCTCGTTCTCGCCCGATACCCGGATGAAGGACATCCTGACCGATGCGGTCGCGGTCGGGAATGCGACCGCCCGGGCCATCTCATTTCGGTCCCGCGACGATCGAGCCTACTACTACGAGGGCTCGGGGTGGTTCACGGCCTTCCTAGGAGGCAGTCACGAGTTTCGTCGCCCCTCGGGGGCCCGCGATCTCGACGCGCGCACGATGTTCCACTACCCGTACACCGCGGTCACGCCGGCGATGACCGTGAAGATGGTCGGGGTCGGCTCGCAGTATGCTGTCTCGACGACTGACGCGAAGGGGCGTTGGCTCGACGGGTCGAAGACCTACCGGGTCACCCTGCCCCCGAACATCCCCGCCAGAGACTTCTGGTCCTTCGTGCTGTACGACACTCAGACGCGCTCCTTACTGCAGACGCCGAGCACCGCCCGTCCCGGTCTGAGCAGCGAGATGGATCCGAGCCCGGTGGTCAACGAGGATGGCTCTACCGACGTCTACTTCGCACCGAAGCCGCCTGCCGGGAAAGAGATCAACTGGATCCAGACGGTGCCGGGCAAAGGCTGGTTCGCGATCCTGCGCTTGTACGGGCCGCTCGAGCCGTGGTTCGACAAGACGTGGCAGCCCGGTGAGATTGAGGTGGTCGACTAGAAACGCTCGAGCCCACAGCTGCCGCTGACCCAACCACCTGTACAACTTCAAGAACACGCAGCATCACTGCACTAGCTTATCCGTCGATGGGCCGGCACCCGTAGGTCGTACCGATGTACTCCGAAAGGACGTTGTCGAAGATCTCGACTACGAGGTAGCCTTCATCGTCGAGGATTTGGGGCACGAGCGAGATCGACTCTCGCAATCGGGCAGCGCCGATCAGCACGTCGAGGTACTCGCTGCTCGGCCCGAGGCGGCGCTGGAGGACTCGTCCCTTCTTGTCCAGCGCAAA
>CBDUCC010000322.1:0-4720 GCA_965365555.1 uncultured Myxococcales bacterium
CCGCCACGCCGTGATCGGCCGATGGCGTGGCTTCAGGCTTCGAGGGAACGCGGCTTCACGTTCTCGCGGATCCAGGCGACGATCTCTTCGAGCGGCGCGCCGGGCGTGAAAATCGCACCGACCCCTCGCGCGAGGAGTGCATCGAGGTCTTCCTTCGGTACGATGCCACCGCCAAAAACGAGGATGTCGTCGGCATCCTGTTCGGCGAGCGCGTCGAGGACGGCGGGAAACAGCGTATTGTGCGCCCCGGACATGATCGAAAGACCCACCGCGTCCACGTCTTCTTGAACCGCCGCGACAGCGATCATCTCCGGCGTTTGGTGAAGCCCCGTGTAGACCACCTCGAAGCCCGCATCGCGCAACGCTCGGGCCACGACCTTGGCGCCACGGTCGTGCCCGTCGAGGCCTGGCTTCGCCACGAGAATCCGTATCTTCGGGCCCTGCATGGCCAACTTCTAGTGCAGACCCCGGCGAGGTGCCAGCGAGCGTCCGAGACGCTGGTATCCTTGCGCCGATGCACTGGCCCCTTCGAGTGCGCGGGCTCCGTCGGGACATCCCCGATGTGCGTTCCGAGGTGCAGGCATGGTGTGCCGCCGAGGGCCTGCCTCGACCCTCGGATGCCGAGATCGCGGGCTACTACGTGCCGATGGCCAGGTGGATCGCCGAGCACGTCGAGGATCGCATGCTGGTGCTTGGACTGAACGGCGCGCAGGGAACGGGAAAGTCCACGCTAGCGCGCTTGCTGCGGGCCTTGCTCGGGCGGATCTACCGGATGAGGGTCGCCATTCTCTCGCTCGACGACCTCTACCTGACCGCGGCCGAGCGAGTCCGTCGGGCCGAGGTGATCCATCCGCTGCTCGCGACGCGCGGAGTTCCGGGGACCCACGACGTCGATCTCGGGCTGCGCACGATTCGGGCGCTCCGCGAAGGAAAGCCTCTTGCGCTGCCGCGCTTCGACAAAGCTCGCGACGACCGCGCGCCCGTCGCCGAATGGCCGCGCTGGGAGGGGCCCTGCGACCTTCTGATCTTCGAGGGCTGGTGCGTCGGTGCACGGGCTCAGCGCGCGCAGGAACTCGAGATGCCGATCAACGGTCTCGAGCGATTGGAGGACCCAACCGGCGATTGGCGCTGGTACGTCAACCGAGAGCTCGGCGGGCACTACCAATCTCTGTTCGCCGAGATCGAGGTGCTAATGATGCTGCGACCCCCGGATTTCGAACACGTGCTCGCCTGGCGTGAGGCGCAGGAAGCTCGCTTGAGAAAGCGGGCGCCGGGGCCCGAGGTGATGACGTCAACCGCGGTGAAGCGTTTCGTCATGCACTTCGAGCGGCTCACTCGGTTCATGTGGGAAGAGATGCCGGCTCGCGCCGATGCCGTGATCCGCCTCGGCGACGACCACCGAGTGATCGACGTGGAGCTCGGGGACGATTGACCCGCGCCCTCACGGCCCCAAGTCGCGGGTCTCGTGCTCGACGTCGGCATCGAAGTCGCCGACCGGCGATTCTTTCTTCGCCGATGCGTAGTTCTCCGCGAAGACCGCCATCATCTCCTCGAGCGGAACGTCATCGTGCTCTCCTCGGAAACGCAGATACTCCATGTGTTTGCGACCCTCGAGGTCGAACGCGTGGTAGATCGAATCCGCCGTTCCATCGAAGTCGAGCGGCCGAATTCGAAACTTCTCGCACAGCTCGATGTTGAAAGCTGGCGTCGCCTTTACCCAACTGCCACCGAGCTCGATCGCCGTGTAGCCATGGAAGTAGAAGACGTCGGTCCCGAGGGCCTCTCGGAGACGCGCCGTCGAAAGATGGTTTCGAACGTCGGCAAAGCCGAGGCGGGCTGGGATGCCGAGGCTTCGGCAGCAGGCGGCCAAGAGGGCCGCCTTCGGAACACACCATGCCCGTCCGTTGGCAATCGTCGTGCTCGCGCGCATGCCCTCGACGGTGAGCACGAGATTGTACGGATCGTAACGGATGCCGTCCCGAACCGCGTAGTAGAGCTTCACGGCGCGCTCGAGGTTCGTCTGAGCTCCCTCCGCGTGTCTCTCGCTGAACGCAACCACCTCTGGGTGCTCAGAGTCGAGGAAGGGTGTCGGACGCAGTGAATCGCTCATGCGTCGAAGTCTTACGTATCTAGGGCGCCGCCGCAGCTCGAGCCGGTGCCGGCCGTGCAGCCGAAGCAATGGCGCGCGGTCTGAATTGCGCGCGTTTCCAGTGCTGCGAGGTCGAAGTCGCGAATGTGCAGCGGCGCCTGCACGTCGACCGGCATCTCGAGCATCTGATTGAAGTCACAGTCGAAGAGCCGGCCATCCCATCCGACCGAGATCATGTTTCGACACATCACGCCGTGCGCCGCTTCGGGATTGAAGGTTGCGATCAGGCTCTGGATGTAGCCTTCGAGCTGGTCGGACTCGATCAGCCATTCGAGATGTCGACTGATCGGCATGTTGGTGATGGTGAACAGCTTGTCGAAGCGAACTCCATGGAGGCGCTCGAGCTCACGCTTCCACTCGACTTCGAGACAGGTCTGAGGCGCCGGGAGCTCAGCGCCCACCGGATTCGTGACGAGTACCAAGCGAAGACCCGAATCGCCGTCACCGTATCCGAGTGCGTTCAAACGACGAAGCGCTCGGATGCTCTTGGCGAACACACCATCGCCGCGTTGAACGTCGGTGCAGGCTTGTTGATAGTGAGGCAAGGAGCAGACGAGCTCGACGCGGTGCTGGGCGTAGAACTCGGCGATTTCACGATATGCGGCGGTCTCGAGAACAGTCAGGTTGCAGCGCACCATGACATGGCGACCGAGTGCCCTGCACTGCTCGACCAACCATCGAAACTCGGGGTTGAGCTCTGGCGCCCCTCCAGTGATGTCGACCGTTGGGATCTCGTTCCTGCGAAGCGCTTCGATGCAGAGCTCCGCCGTCTCACGAGACATGACCTCGGTGCGATCCGGTCCGGCATCGACGTGGCAGTGACGGCAGGTCTGATTGCAGAGCTTGCCCACGTTGATCTGCATCACGTCGATCGAGCTCGGTCGAAGCGGCCACAGATGGAGCTCATCAAGTCGTTCGGGAAAGCTCGTATCGAGCTCGATCGCGTCCAGTTGATCGAGCTGCTTGGCTGGGTCGGCGAGGGGGAGTCGTCGCGACTGCAGTGAACGGCGAGCGGGCTTCGTTGAAGGGTTGGTGGCAGTCATCGGTCAGAGGTGGCTTCGTAAAGGCTATGCACCTCGAAGGGCCAAGTTAGCACGATCCGTTTCCTCGCAAGGTCGTCTGTCCTAGACTCGCGATGTGAATGCGAACGAGGTCATCCGAATGCTCGAGTTGTCGCCGCATCCGGAAGGGGGCCACTACCGTGAAACCTGGCGGCACGAAAACGGCAACGCCCGCGGTGCGGGCACATCGATCTATTACCTGCTCGAGGCCGGCGAGTGCTCTCGCTGGCACCGCATCGACGCGACCGAGACCTGGCACTTCTATGCCGGCGCTCCGCTGGAGCTGCTCAGCTTCGTCGAGGGAGGCGAGCTGATTCGCCGGGTGCTGGGGGCGAACTTGGCGCTCGGAGAGCAGCCTCAGCTCCAGATCCAACCGAACGAATGGCAGTCGGCAGCCTCGGTTGGTGACTGGACGCTCGTCGGATGTACGGTCTCTCCGGCGTTCGACTTCGAGCGCTTCGAGTTGGCGCCGGAGGGCTGGAAACCCGGCTGACCGCGGTCAGCTCAACATCCAGGCCTTTGACTTCCCCTAATTTGACGGTATGCTTAGTGATGGAATGTGTGATTGCGATGCAATTCGACGCATACATCGATGAGCAGCTCTTCTCCCCGGCCAAGATCGCCGAGGCGCTCCGGACGACCAAGCGCGAGATGGCATCGACGCTCGGGCTGGCCTCGGACGCGCTCACGCGCAAGCAGCGCATGGAGGCGGCGAAGACGCAAACCCGGCTTCGGGAGATGATGGAGATCCTGAATCGGGTCGAGTCGGTCAACGGCTCGCTGCTCGGGGCTTACGCCTGGTTCCGCTCGGAGCCGCTGGTTGGCTTCGGCGGACAGACGCCCGACCAGCTCGTTCGTGCGGGGAAGGCGAACCAGGTGCACGCGTACCTCGACCGGATCATGGCCGGTGGCTACGCCTAAGCACGGCGTGCGATTCCAAGGTGCTGTGTACCGCGCGCACAATCCGGAGTGGGCCTGGAACCCGCTGTCCGGCGAGGGTGCGAAGCGTCACGGCGGGCGATTCAATCGACCCGGAGTCGCCGCGCTATACACCTCCTTGGATTTGTTCGTGGCGGTTCGGGAGGCGAGCCCACTCGGCGCACCGTTTCAGCCGATCACCCTGTGCGAGTATCGCGTAGACTGCGAGGACCTGTTTGACGCCTGTGACCCGAAGGCGCGCAAGCGGGAGAAGGCCACGCTCGATGCCCTGCAGTGTACGAGCTGGAACCAGGACATGCTCGAGGGAGCGATCCCTGACTCGCAACAGCTCGCGGACCGGCTGATCGCGAGGGGCTATGCCGGCATGATCGTACGGAGCTACGCGGAGGGCGCAGGCGCCGAGGACCTGAACCTCGTCCTGTGGCACTGGACGCAACGTCGGCCGCATCGGGTCGTCGTGTTCGATCCGAACCAGCGCCTCCCGCGCGACGCTTCCTCCTGGCGTCAATGACTAGGGCCTTGGGTCGGCTTACTTTTTCTTTTTGGTTCCGAACGCACGAGGGCTGTCGTA
>CBDUCC010000323.1:0-4715 GCA_965365555.1 uncultured Myxococcales bacterium
AGCCGTATTTGACCGTTGGCACGGAGGACTATCTGTATGCCGCGGACCGCGACTATTTGCTTCGAGATCCGAATGGAGCTCCAGCGACCTTCGCGCTCTTAGTGAACCGTTCGCAGCTCGACCTGACGAACCCGGACGCGGTCCGTTGGTGGCAGGAGACGATCTTCGACCGCGCGGCACGGTTCGGCGTGGACGGATGGATGAACGATTTCGGCGAATACGTCGGCGCAACCACGGTTTCTGCCGACGGCCGGCTCGGCTGGGAGGTGCACAACGATTACCCGAGGCTCTGGGCCCGCACAGCCCGCGAGTTCTGGGAGGAGCGGCGCCCCGACGGTGACTGGGTGTTCTTCTCGCGCTCCGGCTACACCGGCTCTTGGCAGTACTCCCCGGTGCTTTGGACCGGTGACCAGAGGACGGACTGGTCAGAGGGGGACGGCCTGCCTACGGTGATTCCCGCCGTCCAGTCGCTCGGCATCAGCGGCGTGCCCGTCGTTGCCACGGACATCGGCGGACTCCTGTGCCTCACCACACCACCCAGCGATCGCGAGCTGTTCTACCGGTGGACCCAAGTTGGGGCGATGCTGCCGGTCATGCGCGAGCACAACGGGCAGTTCGCCTGCGAATCCAATTGGCTCATCGACAACGATGCCGACAGCATCGAGCATTGGAAGACCTACGCCACGCTGCACACGGCGCTCTTTCCGTACCTATACACGCTGGTCGCGCAGGCGCGCGATCACGGATGGCCCGTCGTGCGGCATCTCGTGCTTCACTTCCCAGAGGCACCCGGCTCCAAGGCCCGTCAGGGCGACCAGTTCATGATGGGCGATCGGATCCTCATCGCGCCTGTCATCGCGCAGGACGCGCGCAGCCGTGTCGTCTACTTCCCGCCAGGCGATTGGGTTCACTGGCAGACCGGTGAAACGTACACGGGACCGGCCGAGATCGAGGTGCCTGCGCCGCTCCGAGTCGCCCCATACTTCTATCGCAGCGGTCGAATCATTCCCCGATTCGACACGGTCATCGATACGCTCGTCGAGGAATTCGACCCCGACCTGGCCGGCTTCGCGGACGCGAACGCATCCATGACGATCGACTTCTTTGGAGAAGGCCGAGACGAGCTCTCGCTCTGGGACGGCACGATCATCGCCTGCGATGCGTCTGCGCGCACATGCGAGGTCACCGGAGCGCCCCGCGACCGGACATACACGTTTGTCTTCCACTGAACGCCGAGTTCGTCTGAAACGAACGTCTTTACGGGCTTGGGCGCCCGCGGTGCTCCGCAAATGCAGTCTGAGTCATCTCCATCGGCTGCAAGAGACTCTTCAAGCAGAATCTGTCCAGGGTGAAAAGGGCGCTCGGGTTCCCACACTTTCTTGGCCATCGTTTTCGCCTCTACCGATGGTAGTCAGCCACCTCAACCTCGTAGCGCTTCAAAGCGGTGTCCAAAGAGTGTCCCAAACTCGATCGCTCATCGACGGGAAATCGAAGCGCTTTGCGGAGTCGAGCTCCAGCTCCTTGGCGATCTGTGACCGCCACCTCGAAAGCACCCTCGCTAGCTCGGCATGCAGCCGACCCGCCCGCAGGTCGTCGCGAAGGGTCCTGGAGCGTAGCCGAAACAAAGGCCCTCTGTCGGCGAAGCATCACGCGACATGACACTCAGTACTGCGCAATTGGGCTCTCCACGGGAGCCTGGCGGGCAAGAGAGCCTCGGATCTTCCCCTTACCCAATTCACGCTGAACCTCGTCATGGCCTCAGCGGCGTTCACATGGCTCTTAGTGGCGACCTAGAGCCGGCTGAGAACCTCGTCCACTCCGGACAACAGGCTCTCGGCCTGCGACTCGGTGAGGAGTCCGAGCTCGACGAAGGCCTGAAGCCGCCGCAGAAACACCTTTAGCTTGGCCTGCGCGGCCTGGGTTTGGCCGCGCTCGATTCGCCGGATTGCAGCGGTAAGGGGCTGCTCCAGCCACAGCTCTTGCCATGGCTCGAGCACATCGTAGTAGGCGAGTAGATCGAGCGCCTCTTCCACGAGTTGAGCTCGCTCGACCAGGCTCGGCTGCCAGATGCGATGCAGGCCCTCGGGGCTGTTGAGTAGAATCTCACCCTCGCTGGTCCGAAAGGCGCCGAGCGAGTCGATGGGCAAGCTGCACGCAAACAGCGATGCACCGGCATCGGGATCCACATGGTAGAGAAGGAAGTCAGGGTTCAGCACGACCCACGCGTGCCCTTGTCCATCGATGCTGAAGTTCGACGCCGGGCAGCAGCCCTGGCGAGTGTGTTGGAAGACCACCTCGGAGCTGCCGACCTCCAGGTCGAGGTCGAGCAAGAAATGATCCACCGGACCGCTGAAGAAGCGGTCTCGCTCCATTCCAAACCCAAAGACGTTACCGTCTGGGCCAACGTCGATCAGTAGCGCCATGAGCGCCTTCGGTAGGCTCACGGTCTGGTCGCTCTGCAGCCCCGTCGAATCATACGCGCGTACGGTCGCTTGACTCGCGGTCGGTGACACCGACGAGGCAAGCAGGCGGTCCTGCGTCGCATCGAATGCGATCGCATTGACGTCGTAGATCGTCGAATCCGGAACAAGGGAAAGCGAGCCCGAGCTCCGATCGTGGCGGTAAATCCCGACACCGCTCTCGGAGCTCACCGCCAGGTAGAGGTCGCCGGCCTCATCGAAATCGAGGCTATTGATCGTGCTTGAGATCCCGCCGACGTACACCTCGTTGGCCCCGTCGGCTGCGAAACGCGCGATCTCGGAAGGAATCGCCGTGCCACAGCCGGGAACGCCCACGTACAGGGCATCGTCAGGACCGAGCCGTGTAGCCGTGTTATTGGCCCAGCTGGTATGGAGGAGCCTGCCGCCCGTGCCGGTGTCGAAGTCTGCCCAGGTCAGCCGCGACTCGACCCAGGACGCGAAAACGGCGCGATTGTCACTGTCGAATACGTAATCCGCGGGGCTCTGTACGACGTGGCACGAGGTGCCAGACACATGCATCGGCGTCAACGCACCCGTCACCCGGTCGACTCGAGCAAGACCAACACTGGCATTGTTGAGGTAGAGATTGTCATCGTCGTCGAGGGTGATGTCGGTGTTGTCCGGGGCAATCGACGTCAGAACTCGCGAGCTGCCATCAGGAGCGAGCTCGATGAGCTGCTCAGCCGGGAAGTCGACGACGTAGATGTCGCCATCGGCAGCAGCGGCAATGTCGTAGACCATCGTTAGGCCCGACAGCAGCGTGGTAGATGAGCCATCCGGGGCGAGCTCGACGACGCTGGTCCCGCCCGGCCCAATGGCGAGCATCCGGTCGTCGGGCGTGTAGATCCAAGGCATCAACCCGAGGTGTTGTCCCCACACGCTGTGCGAGCCGTCGGGCTGGACCTGATGAATCTGGCCGCCGATCACGGCGAAGAACGAATCGACTGGTCCACCGACGAGCGTCATGGGACCTTCCCATGGCGGAACCTCCAACACGGTCGAGCTCGAGTTCTCATCGATGTCGAGACGCGTGACACGGCGACCTTCGCCAAAGCCACCGTGCTCGAAATAGATGATGCTGCTCTCGCTGCGAACGACCCGGCCGAGACTCGCCAACGGCGGTTGAAAGACCAATCGACTCACGTAGTCGTCGGGAATGACCATCGGGCCTTCGACGCAGTCGTTAATGTCGACACTTCCGAGTGCAGCGGCCTGCGCGTCGGCAGCTGTGGCCCGGTGGTCGGGCTCCGAGCACCCCATGACGGCTAACGCGAGCGTGGCGATTCCGATGAACGTTCTCAGGGAACACGAATGACGCATCGCAACCTCCCTGTTGTGTGGACGAGAATCCCGAGGGGATTTCTATTGCAGGTTCAGTGCCAGCCACGAGAGTCCGTTCTTGCTGGGTTTCTCTGAACTACGACACGCACGTTAAGCGTCTTCGCACCGAGGGGCGAAAGGAGTGCGCCTCCGATAGAGCTGGAAATAACCGAGGTTGGTGCGGATCGAAGCGAAAAGTTCGAAGCATTGGGAACGAGGATCCCGCGGAAGATCAGGATTCGAGACGTCTTGGGAACGACAGGCCGCGCGGCCTGCTGTCTTCCCTTGTGAGAGAGGGAATCGGCGGTAGTCACACAGCTGACGCTGAGGCCCCGGGCTACGAAATCCAGGTGCCTGCCTCGCACGACGGACGAGTACCATTCGGCTAGACCCTTGAAAGCAAAGCTGAGCACGCGAACACGGACTTGGCCCCGCTCGTGGGGAGCCGATAGAAAAACAAAGCTCCCCTCCGTGCGGTCGGCCACGCGACACGACATCTAGTGCCGCGAAATTCGGCGCTCGTCCTTATCCCGACGGGCAAAGAGAGGTCCGTTTAGGCCACTCTCACACAGAGCTGTGTTTTTCATCGATGCGATCCCCATGAGGTTGGTACCTCACGCCAAAATCTGAGGGCCAGGTCCCCTGCGCGCAAAGCGCACAGGAGTGGCGGTGGCCAGGGAATGCAGAGACTAGTGCCGCGGCCTCGATGGCGAGGGACATCCCCACCATGCCGAGGAAGATGGCAAGCTGGCTGCGAGTCGAGACCTGATCGCAACAAGCACCGCTCCCAGAGTCGGCGGCTCGCTTCGGTGGCCGTGTCGCGTCCGGTCCACTGGCCGCGCGGTCAGTTGCCATGAGGCGGCGAGGGGCCTGACGAAGCAGAAGCAGCAGATCGGAGGCGAGGTGCCGATTCGG
>CBDUCC010000324.1:0-4675 GCA_965365555.1 uncultured Myxococcales bacterium
TTGTCGGACGGACTCACGCGAGTCCGAAGGTCGCGCAGTCATCGCTGATCTCGGTCGCTCTGCGGATGTAGCCGGCGAGCGACTGGACGGACTTGTGCCCGTTCTGCTCCAAGATGACGTTAAGCGGTTTGCCAGCCCGTGCGGCGGTGGTGATGAACCCGCTCCGCATCGAGTGAGAGCTGAACCCGGTCATGTCGATGCCTGCCAGCTTTGCCGCGCCGCCGAGCTGATCGAAAAAGTGTGCGAAACGGTCTCCGAAGAGTTCCCGGAGGTGTGATCGTGAACCTCACCCGCACGACGATGCGCAATCGCCGCAACCCAAACACCCGGGACGCTGGCATCGGGTTGGCACCGCTCACGATGCCAACGCTGAGGGAAAAGTACCAGGTGAAGTGCCAGGGAAGGGAGGCGCGGCCGGCTTGGAAAGCGTTTACCCCTGGTTTTTCTGGAGGCGCCGACCAGATTCGAACTGGTGAATGGAGGTTTTGCAAACCTCTGCCTTACCACTTGGCTACGGCGCCCAAGGTCGCGTTGTGTAGCGCTTCTGAGGGCGCTTGTCACGCAGCGTTTTGCAGCATAGCCAACAACATGGGTGCCGCGCCAGAGCCCGCGTGGTAGGCACTCCCACATGACATCACAAGACTCCTTTCAGAGCCGCGTCACGATCGACGCGGGAGGGCGTCAGGTGGAGATCCACCGCTTGGACGCGCTGAGCCGCGCCGGCTTCGAGGGCATCTCGACCCTTCCATATTCGATTCGTGTCCTGCTCGAGAACCTGCTGCGCTTCGAGGACGGAAAGACGGTGACCCGCGAGGACATCGAGGCCGTCGCCAACTGGGATCCCAACGCCGCGCCGAGCACCGAAATCGGCTTTCGGCCCTCGCGCGTGCTGCTCCAAGACTTCACCGGGGTCCCAGCGGTGGTGGATCTCGCCGCGATGCGCGACCAGTTCGCGAAGATGGGCGGCGACCCGAGCCGCATCAATCCTCTTCAGCCAGCCGACCTCGTCATCGATCACTCGGTCCAGGTCGACAGCTACGGCCTGCTCCGCTCGTTCGAAGACAACGTGAAGCGCGAGTTCGAGCGCAACCAGGAGCGGTATCAGTTTCTCAAATGGGGCCAGAGCGCCTTCGAGAACATGCGCGTCGTTCCGCCTGGCACAGGCATCGTTCACCAGGTCAACCTCGAGTACCTCGCGAGCGTCGTCTTCATGCGCGAGCTGGACGGCAGGACCGTTGCCTATCCGGACAGCCTCGTCGGCACGGACTCGCACACCACGATGATCAACGGGCTCGGCGTGCTCGGCTGGGGCGTTGGTGGCATCGAGGCCGAAGCCGCCATGCTTGGCCAGCCGATCAGCATGCTGCTGCCGCAGGTCGTGGGCTTCCGACTGACCGGCAAGCTACGCGAAGGAGCGACCGCCACCGATGCCGTGCTCACCGTCACCCAGATGCTGCGGGAGAAGGGCGTCGTTGGGAAGTTCGTCGAGTTCTTCGGCGAGGGCATGGAGAATCTGGCGCTCCCCGACCGCGCGACGATCGCGAACATGGCGCCCGAGTACGGCGCGACGATGGGCTTTTTCCCCGTCGACAACGAGACGCTCGCCTACCTTCGCTTCAGCGGCCGCGAGGAATCACACGTCGATGCGGTGGAGCGCGTTCTCAAGGAGCAGGGGCTCTTCCATACGGTGAGCTCTCCGGAACCCCGTTTCACCGACACCCTCGAGCTCGACCTGGGCGACGTCGTCCCTTCGATTGCCGGGCCCAAACGCCCGCAGGATCGAATCCCGCTCACCGAGTCGAAGAAGTCCTGGCACCGGGTGCTCGAAGGCTTCAGCGCCTCGGCCGACAAGTCCGTCGAGGTCACGCGCGGCGATGAGACGTTCCCGGTCCAGAACGGGGCCATCGTCATCGCCGCCATCACGAGCTGCACCAACACCTCGAACCCCTCGGTGATGCTCGCCGCCGGCCTCGTCGCGAAGAAGGCGCGCGAACGCGGGCTCCAGACCAAGCCCTGGGTGAAGACCAGTCTCGCTCCGGGCTCTCAGGTCGTCACCGAGTACCTCGAGGCTTCCGGCCTCATGGAAGACCTCAACGCGATGCGCTTCAACCTGGTCGGCTATGGCTGCACGACGTGTATCGGGAACTCCGGCCCGCTCGACCCCGAGATCGCCGAGGCCGTGAAGTCGAATGACCTCGTCGTTACGTCTGCCTTGAGTGGCAACCGAAATTTCGAAGGCCGGGTCAATCCGCTGACCCGCGCGAACTACCTCGCCTCGCCGCCGCTGGTCGTCGCCTATGCGCTTGCCGGCACGATGGACATCGACTTCGAGAGCGAACCGATCGGGAAGGGCGCGGACGGGGACGACGTCTTCCTCCGCGACGTCTGGCCGTCGCACGGCGAGATCACGGAGACACTTCGGAGCTCCGTCAAAAGGAGTCAGTTCCTCGAGCGCTACAGCGTCGTCCTCGAGGGGCCTCCGCAGTGGCGCGAGGTCGAGTTCGCCGAGGCGGACCGATACCAGTGGGACCCGGAGTCCACCTATGTCCGGCTTCCTCCCTTCTTCGAAGGGGTGGAGGCGGGCGCTCCGGCCCCGGCCACCGACATCGAAGGTGCGCGGGTTCTGTGCCTACTCGGGGATTCGGTCACGACCGACCACATCTCGCCAGCTGGAGCGATCGCACTCGACAGCCCTGCGGCGAAGTACCTCCAAGAACACGGCGTCTCACCGCGCGACTTCAACAGCTACGGCAGCCGCCGCGGCAATCACGAGGTCATGATGCGCGGGACCTTCGCCAACATCCGGCTTCGCAATCTTCTGGCGCCGGGAACCGAGGGCGGGATCAGCCGCTACCTGCCGACCAACGAGCAGATGAGCATCTTCGACGCCTCGATGAAGTACCAGGCCGATGGCACTCCGCTGATCGTGATCGCAGGCAAGGAGTACGGAACGGGCTCGTCGCGTGACTGGGCCGCCAAGGGCACGCTGCTGCTCGGCGTGCGAGCCGTCATCGCAGAGAGCTACGAGCGAATCCACCGCTCGAACCTGATCGGGATGGGTGTGCTGCCGCTCGAGTTCCAGCAGGGCGAGGGCCGCGAGCCGCTCGGGCTGACGGGCGAGGAGACCTTCACGATTGGCGGCATCTCCGAAGGCCTCGAGCCCGGCAAGGTGCTCTCGGTGACGACCGAACGTGGCAAGTCGTTTCAGGCCAAGGCCCGTCTCGATACCCCACAAGAGGTCGAGTACTACCAGCACGGCGGCATCCTGCAGTACGTGCTCCGTCAGCTCGCAGCACAGTGAGCGCGGCGGCGTAGTCGGCATGTCTCTCGTCTTCGTCATCTCGCCGCCCCGCGCCGGCTCGACGCTCTTACAGCGGATGGTGGGGGCGCACGCCGAGGTGTTCACGCATCCCGAGCCCCATCTGATCAGCCCGATCGCGCACCTCGGGGTCTACGCCAACGTCGACAAGGCGGCCTACGACCACATCAACGCGGCCGAGGCGATTCAGGCGTTCATCGCGGATCTGCCGAACGGTGAACAGGACTACCTCGACGCGCTCCGGGCATACACCGACACCCTCTACGGCCGCATGCTCTCGACGAGCGACTGCAGCTACTTTCTCGACAAGACGCCCGCCAACGCGCTCGTGCTTCCGTTTCTGTGCCGGCTCTACCCGGATGCGAAGTACGTGGTGCTCACCCGTCATCCGCTGGCCGTGTTCAGCTCGTATGCGAACAGCTTCTTCGATGGCGACTGGGAGGCTGCGCACGCGTTCAATCCCATTCTCGAGCGCTATGTCCCGGCGATGGCCGCGTTGATCCGCGAGCGGCCGGTGCCGCTTCTTCAGGTCGCCTACGAGGACTTGGTGACGGAACCGCAGCCTCAGCTCGAGCGGGTCTTCGCCTTCCTCGGCCTCGAGCACGATCCGGACGCGGTCGACTATGGCAAGGCCGGCGCCATGAAGAAGGGCATGGGCGATCCGATCACCGTCGACCGGCAGGGGCGTCCCGTGACGGCCAGTGTCGACAAGTGGGCCCTCGAGCTTGCGGCCGACGAGAAGAAGCGATCGCTCGCCGAGGCGATGATCGCGCGGCTCGAAGGACCAGACCTCGCTGCCTGGCAATGGCCGCCCGAGGCGCTCTGGCTCCCCCTCGCGGCTGCGAGCGGCGGGCCGCCGCCCAAGCCTCCACGCAACAACTACACCCTGCAGCGCCGGGTCATGCTCGCCCTGAAGAAAGACATCCACGAGCGCCCGCACGGCAAGATCCTGAAACGCGTCAAGTACTACTGCGACGTGCTCTTGCGCGAGTAGGGCGAGCGAGCTTTGCGACGATCACCTGGGACTCGGTCGCCGAGGTGATCGCCTCTTCGACGAAATCGCCGCTGTGCGAGACGATGTCGAAGCCGTTGTAGTGAAGGAGAGCTTCGAGCTCGGCCGGGAAGAACTGGCGCTGCGTGAGCGGCGTGCAGAACGACGCGGAGCGCTTGGTCGGGTGCTCGAAGTCGAGGATTGTGGTCTCGATCTGGGTCATGGGATCGTAGCGGAAGTACTCGCTGTAGCGATACTTCACCCCGTCGCGCGGATGCGACACCTGGCCGCCTCGGTAACGACGTGCCGGGTCGCGCGCCATGCTGATCGGATCGGGCAGGAGCACGTCGAAGACGAATCGTCCG
>CBDUCC010000325.1:0-4659 GCA_965365555.1 uncultured Myxococcales bacterium
GCAGGCTGCTTTCTCCGCCCTGACTCCCGCCGCATCCAGCGATGGCAAAAGTCCCGAGCAGCATGAGACCAACCCATGCATGTACGAAATTGCTCATGTTTATCGACAAATGACGAGGCCCCCAAGCCCCGCAACACTCTAAGAATAGGGCCGATCCCCCCCGGGCGGCAAGTCCACGACAGGGTCGTTTGACAATATATATGGTGCCATGTAGCTTCATGCCACTTTTCTGAGGTCCAATGGCGCGCAAAAAGATCTCGACGACCGTCTACATCACCCCCGAGCAGAACGAACGACTCAAGCTTCTGCATGAGCGGACGAAGGTCCCGGTGGCGGTGTACATCCGCGAAGGAATCGATCTCGTGTTGGACCGCCACCAAGACGAGCTTCCGGGGCAAATGACCCTCGAAGCCGCGCCCAGCAACAAAGCATAGCCGCGCCACGTTGCTGTGAGGCGAGCGCAGGGCTAGAGACGACGCACTTTGGCGCAAGATCTCGAGCACATTCGGAACTTTTGCATCATCGCGCACATCGATCACGGCAAGAGCACCTTGGCGGACCGGTTTCTCGACGTCACGGGGGCGATCACCGCGCGTGAGCAGAAGTCCCAGCTTCTCGACCGGATGGAGCTCGAGCAGGAGCGCGGTATCACGATCAAGGCGCAGGGTGTACGCCTGCCCTACAAGGCGGACGACGGTGAAACGTATCAACTGAACCTCATCGACACGCCCGGCCACGTCGATTTCAGCTACGAGGTGTCGCGCTCGCTGGCCGCCTGTGACGGCGCCCTGCTTGTGGTCGATGCCACCCAAGGTGTCGAAGCGCAGACCCTGGCCAACGTATACCTAGCGGTCGAGAACGACCTCGAAATCATTCCGGTCTTCAACAAGGTCGACCTTCCGAGCGCCGACGTCGAGCGTGTGACCCAGGAGGTCGAGGACGTGGTCGGCCTCGACTGCTCCGATGTGCTCGCCTGCAGCGCCAAGACGGGCCTCGGCGTGCGGGAGATTCTCGAAGCGGTGGTCGCAAAGATCCCGCCGCCCACGACCGAGGACATTGGCACGTTGCGCGCGCTCATCTTCGATAGCTGGTACGACAGCTACCGGGGCGCGGTATGCATGGTCCGCATCAAGGACGGAACGGTACGAAAAGGCGACAAAGTGCGCCTGATGGCCACGGGAGCGGAGTACGAAGTTACCGAGCTTGGGGTGTACACACCCTTTCAGCAGGAGCTCGACCACCTCGGGCCGGGTGAGGTGGGCTACCTGGCTGCGAGCATCAAGTCACTTCAGGACGCGAAAGTCGGCGACACGATCACGCTGGCTCACAAGCCCGCCGAACAGCCTCTAGCCGGCTTCCAAGAGGTGAAGCCGATGGTCTTCTGCGGGATCTTCCCGACCGACAGTGACCAGTACAGCGAGCTTCGCGACGCCCTCGAGAAGCTCAACCTGAACGACGCGGCCTTCATGTTTGAGCCGGAGACTTCCGACGCGCTCGGGTTCGGCTTTCGCTGTGGCTTCCTCGGACTGCTGCACATGGAGATCATCCAAGAGCGGCTCGAGCGGGAGTACAACATCGGCCTGATCACCACCGCACCGAGCGTGATCTATCGGGTGAACACCGAGCAGGAGACCCTCGAGATCGACAACCCGTCGCAGATCCCGGATGGGCGGGTCCGCATCGAGGAACCCTACTTCACCGTCTCCATTCACGTGCCCGCGGAATTCGTGGGCGCCGTCATCAAGCTCTGCCAAGACCGGCGTGGCGAGCAGCAAGGCATTCAGTACGCATCGACCGATCGGGTCATCATCACCTACCTCATGCCGCTGGCCGAAGTCCTCTTCGACTTCTTCGACAAGCTCAAGAGCGCGACGAAGGGATACGCGTCGATGGACTACGAGCTTGCCGGCTATCGGGAGAACCCCCTAGTTCGACTCGACATGCTCCTCAATGGAAACAAGGTCGATGCCTTGAGCGCAGTGGTCCACAAGGACAAGGCCTACTACCTAGGCCGCGCCCTGGCTGCGAAGCTCAAGAAGATCGTGCCGAAGCAGCAGTACGAGGTCATCATCCAGGCGGCCATCGGCTCGAAGGTCATCTCGCGGGAAACGGTGCGGGCACTTCGCAAGGACGTCACCGCGAAGTGCTACGGCGGCGACATCTCCCGAAAGCGCAAGCTTCTCGAGAAGCAAAAAGAGGGCAAAAAACGGATGAAAGCCGTTGGAAGCGTCGAAATTCCCCAAGACGCCTTCCACGCCATCCTCAAGATCGACGACTAGCCGCTACATGGCCGAGGTGTTCGCGACCTGCACCTCGAACTCCTCGTTGATCTCGATGGTCTCGGTTCCGTCCACCGTCTTGACGTAGAGCTTGTCGTCCGCGGTGCCGTTGGCGGATGCATCGGACTCGAGAGCATCGAGGTCGAGAATGATCTGCCCTTCTGCTTGCGCGGTCATGGTGTCGACGGAGATTTCGATCCCCTGCTCGGGGAACTCGATCGTTTGAGGCTTGGCGAGCTGCTGCACGGTGACGTTGAGCATCACCTCGTCGCCCACCCGATCCACCAGCGTATACGTGTTGACCTGCTGGACCTCGAAGCCGTACGCGTTGATCTGCTGCCGTGTCTCCCAGCGTGCGCCGAGGCCGAGCTTCTCTTCGGGCAAACGTACTCGGGTCAAGGTCTGTCGGGTGTTGACGATCATGCGAAGCAGACGAACGGGTATGTCGGCACGCTTGGTCTGCTCGTTGAATTCGCCGGCGAGCATGTTGCCGCGATCGTCGATCTCAACCCAGCCGCCGATGTTGTCGGCAACGGTCGCACCATCGCGGAGCTGCTGCGCGAGCTCCGGGTCGAAGCCTTCGGGAATGACCGCCTGAGCCTTCACGACGTCTACCTTGGCTCGAATGCCGCGTTCCGTGATCTCCGCAGGGCCCGAGACGATGTCGAGACGAAGGCCGGGCAGAAGGGTCACGGCCGCCCGATCCTCGCTGGTCGCGAGTGTCGCGACTCGAAACGTCGTGGTCGAGGTCGTCGTCGTTCCCTCGGGAATCTTGTAGCGAAGCTCCGACTTAGGCCGCTCGCCCGCATCGAGCACACGAATGCCCTCTTCGTCGCTTCGGGCCGCCTCCGCCGCGGTCTCCGCGCTGGACCCTTTGCAAGCGCCCAGTGAAAGCAGCGCAAAGCCACATAGCCATCCAAGCCTGATGCCGTTCTTCATCGGAACCCCTCACTCCTCCGCGAAAATCGCGTTCCAATCGTTCTTCATCGAGACGACGACCCAGCCTGCGCCTTCCGCAGCGTCGAGCGCCCGGTCGAGTTTACCCACACGGCTCTCCCGATCGTACGCATATTCGCGCTCGGCATCGTCGTGGTGAAGCAGCAGCCCGAGACGAGCTCCGCCGCTCCCGAGAGTCGTCCACTGCAGCATCTCGAAGTCTCCGTCAGAGTTGCCGAACGCGAGGATCGGCGAGCGGGCAATGTGCTTGTGGATTCCAACGGGTTTGCCCTCCTTGTCGTCGACGAAGTCGACTTCCGGCAATCGGAGAAGAGAAGGCTTGCCGCCTTGCATTTCATAGCGCGTTGCGACGGACGAGCCGACTACACGCTGGGGCGGGATGCCGTAGTTTTCGAGCGAGTAGACACGCAAGAACTCGACCGTACCGCCCGAGACGATGAAGTTGGTGAACCCCTTCGCCTCGAGGTAGCGAAGCAGCTCGATCTGTGGTTGGTAAGTCAGATCCGTGTAGGGCTTCTCGAGCTCAGGATGGATCGCGTCACGAATCCATTCGGTGGCAATCGTATCGAACAGAGTGGTGCTCATACCGGTGTGCGAAGCGAGCACGACCTCGATGACCGCCCGCGGGCCCGACGCAGCCAAGGCGTCGAGGTCTCCCTCGAGCACGGCTCGAAACGGTTCCTGGGTCTTCCACTCGGGGTGGACCTTCGAGAGATCCCGCACTCGGTCGATCGCGAACGCCATCTCCGCGTACATCGGCTGTTCGACCCAGAGCGTGCCGTCGTTGTCGAACGCCGCCACCCGCGACCATGGCTCGACGAACGACGGGCTCTGCGGGTCGGTGACGGCTTCGACGAATTCGACGATCCGAGCTTTGGTCGCCGTGTCGTTCCAAGAGGGAAGAGGATCGACCTGGGCGGCTTCCTCGGAACCGGCGCTCGGCTCTTTGGCTTTCGGTTTCTCGGTGCTCGAACAACTTAGAGCCATCAACGCCAGGCTCAGCAGGATCAGACGGCGCACGCCGTAGGAGGTCCGGGTCATGGCGCGAACTGTAGGTGTCGCCTCGAGCCCCGTCCAGGCTCACCGAAGCCTTTTTCAAGCCTGGGCGTCGAGGGCTGCGATAAAGCTGCTCGGCTCCGGCCGCGCCCGGTCGTTGTCGGTGAGATCGACGAATACGATAGTGCCCTCTGGGTCGGCGATCAGTACCGTGGGCAGCACGGTATCTCGCCCGTAGCCGAACGGCTCCATCATGAAGGCAACGCCGCCCGCATGGTCGATGCCGAGCTGCCGGGCGATTCGGTTCCCGGCATCTACGCAGAAGCGCATCGGAACGTCGAAGCGATCGGCGAGCGAGAGAATGAAGAACACGAACGGAGCGATCGCAAGGATGGCGTCGCAGAACGGGATGGGGAATCACGTTTTA
>CBDUCC010000326.1:0-4658 GCA_965365555.1 uncultured Myxococcales bacterium
CATCAGCTCGGTGTTTCCGCGCCCGTTCCGCGTGCAGTCCATAGCCGTCAGGACCGGCACACCGCTGGACAAGAGAGTTGCCAGCGTACGCGCGAAGCGCGCAACGGCGACCATGGTGAGGAGCGGACCGAAGAGGGGCAGGTCGAGCACGAAGAGGTCCCACTTCTTTCGACCTTTCTCCGTCGCACGCCAGCGCCGAAACCAGTACACCCCGCCGATCATCAGAGCGCCTAGTAACCACCAGTAGTTACTGAAGATGTCGCTCACGAAGATGAGTAGCCGCGTGTACCAAGGTAGTGTCTGATTGAAGTTCTCGAAGATTGCCGTGACCTTGGGAACCACGACGGACATCATCAAGAACAGAATGAGAACTACGACGACCGCCATGACGACGGGGTAGGCGAGGGCGCCCTTCACCTTGCTCTGAAGACGGGCTTGGTCGTCCAGGAATTCGGCGAGCCGCCCCAGCACCTCTTCGAGGGTGCCCGAGGCCTCGCCGGCAGCGACCATGTTCGTGTACAAGGAGGGAAAGAGCTTTGGGTGCGCTTTCATCGCGTCCGCGAGCGTACTTCCCTCATTCACTTGGTTCCGAGTGTCGGTGAACGCGTTCTTGAGCTCCGGATGCTCGAGCTGCTCGATCAGCGCGCTCAACGCCTCCACCAGCGGAACGCCGGAGCGCAAAAGCACCGAAAGTTGCCGGGTCGCGACTGCCACGTCGAGCTGCGAAACGCGTTGGAAGAACCTCTTGAAGTCGATGTCACGGGCGGCCTTTCGCGCCGCCTCCGACTGCTCGAGGATCTCGGTGGCCAGCACGCCGTCGCGCCGAAGGACGCTTCTCAGCGCCTTCGCGCTATCCGCATCGCGAACGCCCTTGACCGACTTCCCCCGAGCATCGACGCCCTTGTACGCGTACACCGCCATCGCTTAGACCTCAGCAGCCTGAGTCGCGGCCAATACCTCTTCGACGCTCGTGACACCGGCGACGACTTGGCGTGCACCGTCCTCGCGAAGCAAGCGCATGCCCTGTTGCTGCGCCACGCGCTGAATCGTCTTCGCGTCGCTGTTGTTCAAGATCTCCCGCCGAACCGGCTCGTCGATCAGCATGAGCTCGAAGATTCCGATCCGGCCGCGATAGCCGGTGTTGCTGCAGTCCTCGCAGCCGCCCGGATGGTAGAAGATGAGCTCGCCGCCATGCTCGTCGGGAGGCGGCGGGAGGGTAGACGCCGCCTGCTTCCCAAGCACCGTGGTCGCCGCAACCCGCTTGAGCTCGGCCAACTTTTCCTGGGCGGAGGCGATGTCGATACCGAGCTCTCGTAAGTCCTGGGCCGTTGGTGTGTAGGGAGTCCTGCAGACCGGGCACAGCTTTCGCACGAGACGCTGAGCGAGCACGGCGAGCACCGACGAGGAGATCTGGTAGGCCTGTATATCCATGTCCACGAGCCGAGTGATCGCGCTCGGTGCGTCATTCGTATGGAGCGTGGAAAGCACGAGATGGCCCGTGAGCGATGCATGAATCGCAATTTCGGCGGTCTCGTGGTCGCGAATCTCGCCGACCATGATCACGTCCGGGTCTTGTCGTAGGAAGCTTCTCAGACCCGAGGCGAACGTGAGCCCGATCTTCGGCTGCACCTGCATCTGCCCGATCCCCCGTAGCTCGTATTCAACGGGATCCTCGGCGGTCAGGATGTTCTTCTCCGGCGTGTTGATCGTATTCAGACAGCCGTAGAGCGTGGTCGTTTTACCCGATCCCGTCGGGCCCGTGACGAGAATGATTCCGTTGGGCCGATTGATCAGGTGCTCGAGTTGGTCGAGCTCGCGCCGTGCGAAGCCCAGATCGATGAGACTGAGCAGTACCTGCTCCTTGTCGAGCAGTCGCATCACGATCCTCTCACCCTTCGCGGTCGGAATTGTGGACACGCGAACGTCGACGACCTTACCGGCGATCTTCTTGGTGATGCGACCGTCCTGCGGAAGCCGTTTCTCGGCGATGTTGAGGCCCGCCTCGATTTTCACGCGACTCACGATCGATGCGAGGAATCCGCGATTCGCTTCCTTGCGGGGTACCAGACGACCGTCGATCCGATAGCGGACGATCACCTTGTCGTCCGTAGGCTCGATGTGGATGTCCGAAGCTCGCTCCTTCACGGCCGTGTAAAAGAGGTTGTTGACCCAGCGAATGACCGGGGCCTCGTCGGTCATGTCAATCAGGTCGCGGAGCTCTTCGACTTCCTCGCCTTCTTTGGCCTCTGCGAGCGCAGTCTCGTCCTTGCGTTCGTAGACCCGATTGATCGCGTCATCGATGGCTTCCTCGGACGCGGCGACCGGGATGATCGTCTTTCCAAGAAGGATTCGGAGGTCGTCGACGGGGAACGGGTCCAGCGGATTCGCGACCGCGACTCGAACGCTGTGGTCGGTGTGGCTCAGGGGGAGCACATGATTCTGGCGAGCAAAGTTGATGGGAACTGCATCGATGAGGTCCTCGGGGATCTCCTCTGCCGTGAGCTTCTCGACGAACTCGATGCCCACCTCGTCCGCGAGCGCGCGCACCACTTTGTCCTCCTCGACCGTGTGGGTCGCCACTAAGAAGTCACGCAGATCGACTGCTCGATCCGCTGCAGTCTCGAGCGCATGCTCGAGCTTGTCGGGCTCGAGCGCGCCACGGCGGACCAGGATCTCGCCGATGTATCGCT
Source organism: uncultured Myxococcales bacterium (assembly GCA_965365555.1). Lineage (GTDB taxonomy): Bacteria > Myxococcota_A > Polyangia > Polyangiales > Houyiibacteriaceae > SG8-38. The sequence continues at coordinate 2,691 of CBDUCC010000326.1, forward strand.
GCTCTACGCTCATTGGACGACTTCTTCTCCGGTTTGGGTCGCCTGCGTTGGTTCCTCCGAGCCGGCGCCGCCCTCGATGGAACCGTCAGCTGCCTCGACCGCTTCTGCCGGCTCATCCGGTTCGATGATCTCGTTGGACGGCTCCGGCTCGATGACCTCCGTTGGGTCGTTGCGCTCCGGCTCGTCCTCGGTTGGCGGGGCCTCTGGGTCGGTCGGAGCCTCGGGCTCATCCTCGTTCTCCGGCGTGATGACCGGCGCCGCGTCGCCTTCGTCCTCGGACTGCGGCTCGACCACTTCGGTCTCTTCCTCGCCGTTCGGACCGATCACGAACGACTCCTCGTCTTGGCGCGGCGGCGGCCGATAGGAGCCGACCGGATCGCGAGGGATGTGTGCTGGCGGCGGCTCGAGCTCTGCCGCTTGAGCGAGCGCGATCTCGTCTTCCACCCGAGTGATCTCGTTCACGATCTCCGAGACCAAGCCTCGTGTTCGGGTGTAGTCGATGTGCGGCTCGAACTTGTCTTCGCCAAAGACGAAGTAGCGATCGATCATCTGCTGTCGTTCCTGCATCTTGCGCTCGAAGATCTCACGCAGATCGCCGGGGTCCCGAATGATGTACGGGGTCAGGATCAGAAGCAGGTTCGTCTTGCGCTTGTTCTTGCTCGTCTTGCGGAAGAGCGCGCCGAGAATTGGTATGTCGCCAAGAACCGGAACCTTGTCCTCCTGGTTCTGGATCGCGTCCCGCATCAGGCCACCGATCACGATCGTCTGTTGGTCGCGAACCATGACCTCGGTCCGTGCGGTACGCCGATTGATCGAGACCACACCGAGCGTGCCCGAGGTCGCCCCCTGTTCGGAGATCTCCTCTTCGATCTCTAGCCGGACTTCGTTGTTCGCATTGATGTGCGGAACGACGCGAATGCGCGTTCCGACGTCCTGTCGCGCGACGCTGCCGAGGCCACCAGCGAGTCCGGCGAGGTTTCCGAGGTCCTGACCCCCCTGCGCGGCGACGCCCAGAGCGCCGAGGCTCCCGGCGCCCGCAAACGTTCCTGGCGCGACCCCGTTGGTCTGAAGCGGGATGTTCTCACCGACGCTAATTTCAGCCTCGGTATTGTCGATTGCGATGATATGCGGCGTCGACAGAACGTCGGCGTCACCGGACTGGGCCAACGCCGTCAGCACGACTCCGAACCCAGGCACCGAGAAGCCCACGAGCTGCTGCGAGTTCTCGATGGTCGGACCGCGGACACCGAGCGCGAGACCGGAGAGATCGTTTTGTGTGATGTCGATCGACGATGGAGCGTTGAAGCCGAACAGCGACAGGGAGCCATCCGTCGGGAAATCACCCGCGCCACCGTGGAATGCGAAGCCTAGGTCGGAGGAGCGCTCGATGCCGAGCTCCATGACCACCGCTTCGATGAACACCTGCTTGCGAGGTGCATCGAGCCGCTCGATGACCCGCTTCAGCGCCGTATAGTCGTGCAGGGACGACGTGATGATCAACGCGTTCGAAGGCTCGTAGGCAGTGACCGCGATCTCGCCTTCGAAGAGCGATGTCGCCGTCGTTGTTGGAGTCGCCGTGCGCTGGGCCGCATTTCTTCCGCTGCTTGCTCGAGTCGGAGTCCTGCCTGTTCCGACGAGGGCGGACAGTGCAGCTGCGATGTCGGACGCTGCGCCATGTTGCACGTAGTGGACGTGAATCCGTCCCTCGCCCTCCAGCGCGACGTCGAGTTGGCGAATCATCTCCAGGATTCGAAGATAGGCGCGCTCCGTCGCGATGATGATGAGCGAGTTGGTGCGCTCGTCGGCGATGATGTTTCGGATCGTCGACTCCGCAGCCACCGCACCGACCAAAACCGGCTCGGAGCTCGCCTGCTTTCCAACCGGCTTCCTAGTGGTCGCTGTCTTTGGCTTCGTCGCGGCCGCCTCGGCGGGGAAAATCTCGAGGAGGCGAGCCGCCATGTCGTTCGC